>URVP01000028.1 GCA_900551345.1 uncultured Eubacteriales bacterium | reverse complement strand
TACCATATGGAATCCTGAATTCTTTGAATTTGTAAATGATGTGGAAACCTACGGTGCATATCTTAACTGGACAGGATGGTGTTTCCACCCTGGTTCAAGTCCTAGAATTATTTCGGAAAGCACTAAGAGGAACAATTACGATTATTCATATCTTCCCACTGATTACTGGGGTGTGTATGTAAAGAACGAAATGTTAAAGGTTATGGGAGAAAATCTCATTGCCAACAAAAATATTGTGGATGCAAGCGATATGAATACTGCAAAGCTTGCTTTGGATAATGATTATGATACAATGTGGCTTGACACATCTGACGGAGATAAATATATAACAGTAGATATGGGTGATGTATATACTGTTAACAGGTGGGCTATCCGTCATGCCGGTTCGCAGGAATATCGTGAGATAGAGCAGCTTGAAAATACAGTCGATTTTACTATATATACAAGTATTGACGGTACTAACTGGACACGCCTTGACGGTATGCAGGGCAATACTGCTGCTGTAAGCGAAAGAATTACTGCTCCCGTGCAGGCGAGATATGTTAAGTTTACATTTGAAAAAACTAACTATTATGATGATGGTACATTAAAGATAAAAGATCTGTTTATATCGGGTGAAGAAGCAAAAGATGTGGAAGAACAGACTTTTTATTCTGAAGTTCCCGAAAGAGAAATTGTTAACTATTCCCGTCAGCTTATGACTTTGGGCAACAAGATTGTTTATGCAGATGACCCTGATACCCAGGTACAGCTTGTGGGTCTTAATGTGGACAGCCTTGAATTCAGCAGCGGATGGGAAATGGAAAAAACCATGATGGAAGCAATGGATAACTGGCATGCAAATATTATCCGTCTTCCCGTAAGCCATGAGTATTGGGGCGATGAAAGCTACCGTCAAACCGTTGATACTCTTATCAATATGGCTTCTGCAAGAGGTAAATATGTAATAGTCGATCTGCATAAATATGAATTTTTCAAGCAGGAATATGTGGACTTCTGGAGAGAGTTTGCACCTATCTATGCAAATAATCCCACCGTACTCTATGGCATACTTAACGAAGCGCACTCAACTACATGGGACGAATGGAGAAACGGCGGCGAAAAGAAAAATGCAGACGGTACAGTAACTAAATTTTACGGACAACAGTATGTGGTAGAGATGATAAGAGACCTGGGTGCAAAGAATATTATTCTTGCGGGCGGTCTTGACTGGGGCTATGACCTCAGAGGTATAGTAGGCGAAGCAGAAGGCGACGATACGATCTATGCACTTATAGACCAGGGTTCTAATGACAATAAGGAGCTTACAGGATACGGAATAATTTATGATACACATATTTATCCATGGAAGGGCAGAACTCCTGACTGGGATAAAATGATGGGTACAGCAAGAAAGATGTACCCGGTACTTAGCGGAGAAAACGGTTGGGATAACGGCACGATTCTTGCAATAGAAGGAGCAGAGTATCCGGAAACATCAGAGAAGTGGTATACCATATGGAATCCTGAATTCTTTGAATTTGTAAATGATGTGGAAACCTACGGTACATATCTTAACTGGACAGGTTGGTGCTTCCACCCCGGTTCAAGTCCCAGAATTATAGATGAAAGTACCAAGAGGAACAATTACGATTATTCATATCTTCCCACCGATTACTGGGGTGTGTATGTAAAGGAAGAGATGGACAAAGTATTCGGAGAAAATCTGCTTGCCAATGCTGAGATAATCGGTGCAAGCGATACTGAATTTGCAGCACTTGCCGCTGATAATATGGAAGATACCATTTGGGTTGACAATTCATCTTCACCAAAATATATCGAATATAAGCTTGACGGTGAGTATATGATAGATCGTTGGGCTATCCGCCATAGCGGTGCATCAAACTATAGAGAGGTAGAACAACTTAAGAATACGGTTGATTTTACAGTCAAGGCAAGTTCCGACGGGGTTAACTGGACAACTATTGAAGAGGTTAAAGGCAATACTGCTCCGGTAACCGAAAGAATTATAAAACCCATTGCGGCTAAATATATCAGATTTGAATTTGACAAGCTTAACTATGAAGATACAAATGAGCTTCGCATAAGAGAACTGTTTGTAACCGGTGAAAAGCCCGAAGTAATAATCAATCAGAATATGACCGTTATAAGAGAAAACGGTAAAGCGGAGCTTTCCATCCCCGTAACTGTTGAATCTGCTGACGAACAGACCATTACTGTAATGGCTGCAATATTTAATGATGATTTGGGTATGGATAAATCTCATGAAATGGTAATTGAGAATTATCGGATTTCAGGTGATGAAAATATTAATATCACATGTGACCTGCCCGGGGAAAATCAATATGTAAGAGTCATTGTTTTCAATAGTGCAGATAAGATTACGGCATACAAGTTTGAATAATTAAACATTATTACAAGAAAGTCAGAAAAAAGAATTTGCACAAAATTAAACTTCCGGATTGGATGACCAATCCGGAAGTTTTTTGTTTTTAAAAGTTAGCTGCAAGGCTTTGTAATCATAAAATGTAAAATGTAAAATGTAAAATGTATTTGCCAATGCTTTGTTAAAATAAATTTATTATTCAGCGTGAATTGTCATATCGCTTAAGCTTTTCAGTTCATAGAATTTTCCTTTTTTATCCATAAGCTCGTCATATGTGCCCATTTCAACACATCTTCCGTCTTCCATAACAACGATTCGATTGGCATCGCGAATTGTTGAAAGTCTATGTGCCACGATAAATGTTGTTCTTCCCTTTATAAGACGATTTATAGCCTTTTGAACATGGTATTCGGAAATATTGTCAAGAGCTGATGTTGCTTCATCAAGAATAAGTATCTTGGGGTCTCTTATAAGTGCCCTTGCAATTGAAATTCTCTGCTTCTGGCCGCCTGAAAGCTTGCTGCCTCTGTCACCTACAACCGTATCAAGTCCATTGGGCAATTCGTCAAGGAATTCGTCAATGCAGGACATTTTTATAACTTCCTGCAATTTTTCTTCACTTACATTATGCATTCCGTAAAGTATATTTTCTCGAAGCGTTCCCATAAATATTACCGTATTCTGCGGAACAACAGACAGAAAATGACGATATGTACTCATTTTAAGCAGTTCAATGGGTTTTCCGTCAACTTTTATTTGTCCGCCTGTGGCTTTCAGGAATCCGATTATCATGTTCATAATTGTTGTTTTTCCGGAGCCTGAAGAACCTACAAAGGCTATACATTCACCGGGTTCTACATGCAGTGTGAAGTTTTTTATTGTATCAACATCGCTGTCCGGATAGTGGTAGCTTACATTGTCAAAATATATTGTACCATGTACATATCTGAGCGGTATTTTGTCTTTATCGTCTTCTATGTCGTCGCTGAGCATAATCTCCGAAACGGACTGTACCGACTCAAGGCCTTTTGAAAGGTCGGGGAATATATTTACAAGGCTTTGTACATTGGCTGAAATTGATGAAAAATATGATTGAAACAGCACAATGTCGCCCACAAGTATAATCCCTTTAAGAGAAAGGGAACTGGTAAATAACAGACATATGGCGCTGAGCACCTGTCCAATTACCCATGCATATGAACCGAAATATGCGTTGGTTCTGTCAAGATTAAGTCCTTTTTCCTTAACTGAAGTTATATTTTCTTCTATAGATGCAATTTCTTCATTTTCAAGTCCGTGTGCTTTGGTTACCTGAATCATGTCAAGCATGGTATTAACTTTTGCCGACATGCGTTCAGTTACAGTTCTGTATTCTCGGTTGTTTTTCCTCATCTTGCGTTTAAAAAGGCATACAAGAGAAACATTTACCGGTATAACACAAAGGAAGAAGAGGGTTACAATTCCGCTCTTGTTTATGGAAATACTCACTGCTACTATTACGCTTATAAGACTGGGAATAACGCTCTTAAACAGGTGAGTGTTTAAAAATTCTATTGCTTCGATGTCACGAAGAAATTTGGACTGAATTTTACCATTTTCCGTTATGTTGTGATATGTAATGGAAAGGTGCTGAAGCTTTCTGATAAGAGTATTTCTAAGACCTGCACCTATGGTTCGCAGTGTTTTGTCAACATAGCGGGAATATAAGACATGGGTAGGTATGTTTTGCAGCACAAGTACAAGCATAACTATAATGTTTATGATTATGTCTCGTTGTGTTTTTGATGAACCCAGATTGCCTGAACTTACAATGTTAATAATGTTCGATGTAACGATCGGAATAACCCATATGGGCGAATGTTTAATAAGAAAAAGCAATGTAGAAATTACAACATTTTTCCAATACATCCCATACAGTTTTTTGAGCAGTTTCATACCGCCCTTTTTTCCGTCTTCTGCTTCTTCATCCTTAAACAGGAATTCGTAGTCCGGCACATAGTCAACCCGTGTGCTGTTGGTTAAAATTTCCTTATCATCTGACATAGATAACCACCCCTTCCGGAAAAATCAACCGTAGTATACTACACATAAAATTCACTGTCAATCAGATTTAAAAATCAATTGTTTACAATTGTGTTACATGCGGTTATTCGTTAAAAAGGTATTTGTTGTACGCTTTTACAAAGGTGAAATATGCTTCACAGCTATGATTGTATTTTATGCCAAATCCGCTTTCTGTAACACTTCCGTCCTCGTTCTTTTGTGTGTCACTAGAGGAATTGAATGCTAAAAACCGTGCTATGGAAGATAAATCACCGTTAAAAAGACCTCCCGCAATAATAAGCATACCGTTTTCCGCTGCGTCTCCCGGCATTTGAGATGCGGCAAGCCCCTTGATAAAAAATTCATACGCGGACAATTTAAGATTGCCTACCTCTAAAAGCTTGGTATAATAATCATTAACTGTGGGCAAAAGCTCTTTAAGTTCTTTAACGATTGATTTTATAGTGTTCTTATCTATTTCGGTAAAGTTCTTTCCAGTAATTAATTTAAACTGTTTTTCCATTTCCATGGTGATTTTAAGGGAGTTTATGTTTGAATTATCAAAATGTATTGTTGTGCCATTTTTTCTATACAGCCACTCCTTTTCATCAGGGTTAAATTCAGTACCGTTAAATGGTATTTGAGTTATAAAGTCGCTGTCGTTGCAAAAGTTGTATATGTTTTTCATGTTCTCGTCCGCTTCTATAGAAACATTGGGAGTTGCAAAGGTGTAACCATATATATCTTTTGCCGATGCGTACTTGGCGTCTTCTGTAAGATTGGCGGTAAGAAGGTTTGCTACAGCTCCACCTCGGCTGTGACCTGTTATAAGGAAAATTCGTCTGCCTTCAAAATCATCTTGAGAAAGGTATTTTTCCAGTGATTTTCTGACGCTTTTTTCCGCATTGGCAAAACCATAGTGCTCTGGTGAGGGTGTATTCTTATCTTTATATATATCGAAATTTGTGTACCATTCTTCGCCGCTTGTACCTCTTATGGCTACAATATACAGTTTTGCGTTGTTTTCAGACAACTGTTTTGATGATATCGAATATGCTGAGGAATCCTTGTCTGTTTTGTCGTAATTATACATTTGGGCGGAAAAACCCAGTTCTTTATATACTCTGCTTAATTCCTCCTGTGCATTTGCTCCGGCACAAAGAGCTATAGCAAGCTGGCTTATTTCAGGCGAATATTCGTAAGATGTGGAGTCAAAATACGAGTCATTATAAGAAAATGAAATAGTATTTTTCCCCAGACCATCGTTAAAAGTTATATAATTTTTATTACTGTATGATATATCTATTGCCAAACTCTCCTCGTCAATTTTAATTTGCATATCAAATATATTGCTCATATCCTGCATACTGATATATGTTATGCTGTCTTTCAGCAAAATGGGATTTGAAACAGTTATACTGTCGGATAGTTTATACTCCTTTTTATCAACGGATACAATATCATCGCCTATGGTCATCTTTACAACCGTTTCATCTTTTGTTGCCTTTATGCTGCGTTCTTTATCATTCCATAAAATATCATAGCCGGATTTTTCGCATACAGATCTTAAAGGTAGATAAATAGTATCTCCTTCAGCAAAAGGTGACGGCTTATTTGCTAATGGTTTGCTGTTTATATTTATTGTCATACGGTTTTCTACTTCTGTTGCATATACTTGTTTTTGGGAAGCTTCTTCAACAGACCGGTTGTCTCCATAGGACAAACCTATACAAATAATTCCTGCAAAAACGGCAATCATTACTGGAATGGATAATTTCTTTATCATTATAAATTCTTCCTTTAATGTACATTAGTAATATTATATCAACAAAATAGTTCTTTTTCAACTGTTTTGGATTGACAACAAACCTGTGTTGATATATGATAACCTTAGTATTACCAATGGAGAGAAAACAATGAATACTGTTTTTAAAAATATTAAAATTGACGGACAGATAACTGACATAACGGCAGAAGATGGAATTATAGTAAATATAGGAAAAACTATGCAAAAAGGTTTTGAGTGTGCCGGCCTTAACGCATACCCCGGACTTATAGATATACATTTGCACGGCTGCGGCGGATGGGATGTTATGGACACAGACAAGCTTTGCGAAATGTCACTGCTGCTTGCTTCAAAAGGCGTCACTGCATGGTATCCTACGACCATGACTGCATCTAACGAAAAACTAATTGAAGTAACAAAGCAAAAAACAGATTTTTCTCAAGGAGCTCAAATATGCGGTTTCCATTTGGAAGGTCCATATATATCGAAAGAATATACCGGTGCTCAGGCCGATCAGTATGTTAGGGATTTAAGTCTTGAAGAATTCAGTATGTATAATAATGTAAAGATTGTCACAATAGCACCGGAACTGCGAGGCAGTGAACAATTTATTAAGAAATGCGGAGCAGTCGTTTCTCTGGGTCATACCGGATGCAGCTATGATGAAGCTGTGAAGGCTTTTGAAGCCGGTGCGTGCTGTGTAACTCACATTTTTAATGCTATGCCGCCATTCCACCATCGTAGACCTTCGCTTATTGGAGCAGCCATGGATAGCGGTGTATATGCTCAGGTTATTTGTGACGGAGAGCATCTTCATAAATCTACTGTAAATATGTTATATAGAACATTCGGTGCAGACAGAATAATATTGATAAGCGACAGCATGAGAGCTGCCGGAATGAAAGATGGAATATATGAGCTTGGAGGAAGACAGATTTATGTCAAGAATAAAAAAGCCGTGGATAAAAACGGAACAATAGCAGGAAGTGCTGTCTTTTTAGGCGATTGCGTAAAAAAAGCAATAGAATTCGGGATAAATAAAAAAGACGCACTGAAAATGGCAACTGAAAATCCGGCAAAAATGATGGGGCTTAATAAAGGAAAACTTGCCGAGGGATATGATTGCGATTTAATACTTTCAGATGATTTGGGCGAACTTATTTATACCGTTTCACGGGGCAGAATAATATATAAATCTGAAAAATAGATTAAAATCATGCAGTACTGCATCCTTTAAGGACATTTACGATAAAAATTCTGTTTGATATGAGTACCGTAAAGATATGAATTTAAAGATACTAAACTGTAGTGGTAAAAATTAAAAAAATTGTAAAAATCACTTGACGAACGGGAAAAAGTGTGATATATTACTTTTGAACCCGAAAAGAGGGTTATTTTTTTCGTGCAAAAAAATATTTAAAATATATGAGGCTCAAGCTTCTACTCGGACGCCAGACTCACGGCTGATGAGGTTGAGTCTTTGTGGAAAAATTACTTTGTGAGTCGGAAAGGCATGAAAAGATAATGAGAAATAAAATTACATTGGCTTGCACAGAATGTAAGCAGAGAAATTATGACACAATGAAGAACAAAAAGAACGATCCTGACAGACTCGAGATGAATAAGTACTGTCCTTTCTGCAGAAAGCACACTCTGCACAAAGAAACAAAGTAATCAAAGGTCAGATTATTAAAAACAATACTTGCTGAAAGGATTGAAAAATATGTCCGCAATGGAAAAGAAAGAGGGTAAAAAGAAGAACGGCTTTTTTGCCCCCATCGCAAGATACTTCAGAGAAGTTAAGAGTGAACTCAAAAAGGTAGTTTATCCTACAGCTAAACAGACAAGAATTAACACAACTGTTGTTATCGTTGTTGTTATCATAGTAGGAATTATTATCGGTATTCTTGATTTTGTATTCAACAATGGAAGAAATTATATTATCAATTATGATTCAACTGAGACAGAACAGACTACAGACAATGCAACAACCGGCGATGTGACTACAGAAGAAGAAAGCATGGATCCGGTTGAGGCTGCACAGCTTGTTCTTGATGAACTTGACAGCTACACATATGATGAAGAAGGAAACGCAGTTGATGAAAACGGAGACATTATTGTTACCGAGAGTGCAGAAGGCAGTGTAGAATTGACTGCTGAAAGAGTGGCAGAGCTCAGACAAAATGCTCAGAGCATTATCGATGAAGCTAATGCATCCGGAAGCGAAGAGGACACTGCTGAGTCTGACACAGACGCATCCGAAGGGAGCAATGATTGATGGCGAGCAACAAGGCTAAGTGGTATGTAGTGCATACTTATTCCGGCTATGAAAATAAGGTTAAGGCTAATATCGAAAAGATTGTCGAAAACCATTCCATGCAGGACGCTATCCTTGATGTTCAGGTTCCGCTTGAAGAAGTTGTTGAAGTTAAAGATGACAAGAAAAAAGTGGTTCTCAGAAAAAAGTTCCCGGGTTATGTTATCATAAAAATGGTAATGACCGATGAAACATGGTACATCATCCGCAATACCCGAGGTGTTACAGGCTTTGTAGGTCCTGCCTCCAAGCCCGTTCCCCTTTCAGATGAAGAAATCGAAAATATGGGTATAGAAAAAAAGGTTGTTGTACTTTCATACGAGGTTGGCGATACTGTCGTAATCAGATTCGGTCCGCTTGAAGATTTCACGGGTACCGTTGAAGAAATTAACATGGAAAAGAAAAAGGTTCGAGTTATAGTTTCCATGTTCGGCCGTGAAACTCCTGTTGAACTTGAGTTCAGCCAGGTAGAACCGGTTAAGTAATTTTATCAGAGATTTAAGGAGGAGAATATATATTATGGCACAGAAGGTTGAAGGTTATATTAAATTACAGATTCCTGCCGGAAAGGCAACTCCCGCACCCCCTGTTGGTCCTGCTCTGGGTCAGCACGGTGTAAACATTATGGATTTCTGTAAGCAGTTTAACGAAAAGACACAGAAAGATGCAGGTCTTGTTATTCCTGTTGTTATTACAGTTTATGCAGACCGTTCATTTACATTTGTTACAAAGACACCTCCGGCAGCCGTTCTCATTAAAAAGGCTATCGGTCTTGAAAAGGGTTCAGGTGTACCTAACAAAACAAAGGTTGGCCAGATTACACAGGATCAGATCCGTGCAATAGCAGAGCAGAAGGCTCCCGACCTTAATGCCGCTTCTGTTGAAGCAGCTATGAAGATGATTGCAGGAACTGCCAGAAGTATGGGTATCACTGTAGTTGACTGATTATTGACAAAAACTAATTAAGTGGAAGGTCACAGTAAGTGATCGCTATTACCACAAGGAGGTTAATTATAATGGGTAAAAAGTATGATGACAGCGTTAAGATGTACGACAAAGCTAAGCTTTATGATGTTAAAGAAGCTCTCGACATCGTAACAAAGACCGCTAAGGCAAAATTTGACGAAACGGTTGAAGTTCATGTAAAATTGGGTGTTGACTCTCGTCACGCTGACCAGCAGGTAAGAGGCGCGGTTGTTCTTCCTCACGGAACCGGTAAAGTTGCAAGAGTTCTTGTATTTGCTAAGGGAGACAAAGCAGACGAGGCTGAAAAGGCAGGCGCTGATTATGTTGGTGCTGAAGAGCTTATCCCCAAGATTCAGAATGATAACTGGTTTGAATTTGATGTAGTTGTTGCGACTCCCGATATGATGGGTGTTGTAGGTCGTTTGGGTAAGGTTCTTGGTCCCAAAGGTCTTATGCCTAACCCCAAGGCTGGTACAGTTACCATGGATGTAGCAAAAGCTATTTCAGAGATTAAATCAGGTAAAATTGAATATCGTCTTGACAAGACAAATATTATTCATTGTCCTGTTGGTAAAGCTTCTTTCGGTGTTGATAAGCTTTATGAAAATGTTTCGGTTCTCTTTGGTGCAATTGCAAAGGCTAAGCCTGCAGCTGCAAAGGGTCAATATGTAAGAAGTGCTACGGTTACTTCCACAATGGGCCCCGGCGTTAAGATCAACCCCGCAAGAGTAACTGAATAATTTGTTCTTGACAAGAATATTTTATTGTGTTATAATCTTAATGTTCATCAATTTGAATATTTTTCCGCAGACAGCAGGCACAAAGGTAAGTCCTGCCGAGGAGACTAATCCTTATTTGTAAAAATCATGGGTTTTCTATGTCTGCGTAGAAAACCCATTTTTCATTATTATTTGCGAAAGGAGGACAATGACTTATGCCCAATGATAAAGCTATTAAGGCAAAACAGGAAGTTATTGACAAACTCGTAGAGAGATTTAACGGTTCATGTGCAGGTGTATTGGTTGACTACCGTGGACTTACAGTTGAAGAGGATACCAATCTGAGAAGAAAGTTCAGAGAAGCCGGCGTTGAATACAGCGTTGTTAAAAATACAATGACAAGATTCGCTGCTGAAAAATGCGGACTTTCAGAGCTTGACCCGGTTCTCAACGGACCTACTGCTCTTGCTACACATCCTACCGATGTTGTTGCTTCAGCTAAGGTTATCATGGATTTCGCTAAAGAAAATCCCAATCTTGAAGTTAAGTCCGGTTTTGTAGACGGAAAGGTTATTTCTATTGAAGAAGTTAAGGCTTATGCTGCAATTCCTTCAAAAGAAGTTCTTATTTCCAAGATGCTTGGAAGTATGCTTTCACCTATCGGTGCTCTCGCAAGAACATTGCAGGCTATAGTTGATGAAGGCGCAACTCCCGGCGCAAAGGCTGAAGAGACAGCTGAAGCTCCCGCAGAGGAAGCACCCGCAGCTGAAGAAACAGCTCCTGCAGCTGAAGAAGCTGCACCCGCAGCAGAAGAGGCTCCCGCAGAGGACGCTCCTGCCGCAGAATAAAATTTATACTAAAACTAAACTATAAAAATATTGGAGGTAAATAAAAATGGCAGATGTAGCAAAAATTCTTGAAGATATTAAATCACTCACACTGATCGAAGTTAACGACCTTGTAAAGGCTCTTGAAGAAGAGTTCGGCGTATCAGCAGCAGCTCCCGTAGCTGTAATGGCTGGCGGCGCAGCTGAAGGCGGCGCAGCAGGTGCTGAAAAGACAGAATTCGATGTTATTCTTAAATCAGCAGGCGGCGAAAAGATTAAGGTTATCAAGGTTGTTCGTGAACTTACAGGTCTTGGACTTAAGGAAGCTAAGGAAGTTGTTGACGGCGCTCCCAAAACTCTTAAGGAAGCTGTATCAAAAGAATCCGCTGAAGAAATCAAGACTAAGCTTGAAGAAGTTGGCGCAGAAGTTGAACTTAAGTAATTTTACTTATACAACGCAAAAATTCCACGGATCATTCCGTGGAATTTTTTTGTTGCCATTTTAATTAATTAAAATCCAGAAAAAGTAATAAGGTCTTATGAAAAATAAAACTAAGTATATTAAACTTAATTTGTATATTAAACTTAATTTATTTATGAAATTCTTAAATGAAATTTAAAATAAATATCATTCTTATTTATTAACAATCAAACTGTATAATGTAGGATTCAGATTGAATTCTTCCATAACTTTTTCAACTTCCTCCAGATATATCAGTCTGTCCGGATTTTGTTTCTTTTTTACTGCTCTCAGCATAATGTTTTTAGGTGTATGCTGCATATCTATAAATTCAAGCACCTGTGTTTTGTAGCCGGCATATTCTAAAAGATTTGCACGGATTGCGTCGGTCATTAGCGCTGCCGTGCGTTCTTTTATTATTCCATATCTTGTAAAAAGGGACAAATGGTCGCTTTTGATTTGCTTGTTAAGTTCGTGCTGACAGCAGGGGACGGAAAAAATAAGGTCGGCTTCCCGGCTCACAGCATTAAAGAGTGCATAATCAGTAGCGGTGTCACAGGCGTGCAGAGTAATTACCATATGTATTTTTTTATCGGTTTTGTACCCGTTTATATCCCCCGGTTCAAAGTGCAGATTTGTATATCCGTATTTCTCTGCCGCTTTGTTGCAGTTTTCTATAACTTCTTTTTTTAGATCAAGTCCTGTTATGCTTACATTAAGCTTTTTAATCTCGGTAAGGTAATAATAAAGGATAAATGTAAGATAAGATTTTCCACATCCGAAATCTATTATATTAATAGTCTCGTCAATTTTTAACCTTGATATTTCATCATCTATAATTTCTATAAATCGATTTATCTGGCGGTATTTATCCTGCATCGAATTAATAATTTTGCCCTCGTGAGAAAAAATTCCCATATCGATAAGAGGGGGAATAACACTTTCGGGTATCAAATAATTTTTCTTTCTGTTGTGTTGTGTTTTTATCTGCATGTTGCCGCTATTCTTTTTGGATATAATCCCGGCTTTCCCTTTTTTGCTTATGCGTATTTCGTGCTGCGCTGTATCTGTCCATATGTTAAATTGGCGGTAATCTCCTGTGTTAGAACATAAAAAATCATAAAGCTCGTCCTCTTTTAAGGCACTGTGAAACGCTTGCTTTTGTGTAAAGCTTTCAATAGAATAACCTTTATCTGTCCTTTCAATAATTATCTTGCGATATTTTACATCAGACTTATTTGGATTGCTGACAATCGCTTTATATACATTGCCCGATATTGATTTTTCAATAATAC
>URVP01000027.1 GCA_900551345.1 uncultured Eubacteriales bacterium | reverse complement strand
TTCCTCCATATTATCAAATTATAGCACAATTATTTCGTCATCACAATGGTTTATTTGATTTTAAAACTTAATTATGATACAATACATTAAGTGTCAACATTAATTTTTAAACGGAGAGAAAATCTATGTCAAAAAATAAAATATGGACTTCACCCTTTTGGGTATGTATTTTTGCCGTCTTTTGCTGTCTTTTATGGGGCAGCGCATTTCCCGGAATAAAAACCGGATACCGTCTTTTCGGTATTGAGTCATCAGACTACGCCTCCCAAATAGTTTTTGCAGGTGTCAGATTCTTTCTTGCCGGAATACTTGCATTAATAATAGGCAGTATCGGAGAGGGCAGAATACTTGTTCCCGAAAAAAAGAGCTTTTTAAAAATAATAATTCTAAGCCTTTTTCAGACATCAATACAATATTATTTCTTTTACACTGGACTTGCCAACACTACGGGAGTACGAGGCGCTATAATAGGCGGTGCAAATGTATTTATTGCTATTATTATCGCAGCTTTAATTTTCAGACAAGAAAAACTAACCGCAGAAAAAACAATTGCTTGTATTATAGGCTTTATAGGTGTATGGCTCGTAAACACTGACGGATCTCCGTTTAAACTTAATATGAATTACGGCGATATATGTATGCTTATATCAACCGTTTCTTATGCAATATCCTCCGTTTTAATAAAAAAATACTCTGCCATGCACAATCCCGTTATGCTGAGCGGATACCAGTTTATGGTGGGCGGATTAACACTTACCGCGGCCGGTATTATGCTGGGCGGCAAAATCGCTTATTCAGGTGCAGCATCCATTCAGATTCTTTTATATCTTGCCTTTGTGTCCGCAGCAGCATATTCATTATGGGGTATACTTTTAAAGCACAACCCGGTATCTACCGTAACGGTATACAGCTTTTCCACACCGGTATTCGGCGCAGTGCTTTCCTCCCTGTTTTTAGAAGGAGAAAGTGCACAGCTTTTAAACGCAAAATACCTTATGGCACTGGTGCTTATATGCGTTGGGATATATATAATCAACAGGAAAAAATAATTCGAGAACAATCAAAAAGAGGACTTCCGCTTAAAGCGAAAGTCCTCTTTCGTTTCCAATAATTATTCACAAGATTCCTTAATTATTTTAACCGCTTTTTCAAGGGTTTCCATAGGAATGTTAAGAGGCGGAAGCAGGCGAACTTTATTTTTAGCCTTAAGAACCAAAACTCCCTTTTCCATACATTCCGATATAACATCGGATGCATCTTTTTCCGTTTCTATTCCCAGCATAAGACCCTTACCGCTTATACTCTTAATACCTTTTGCACCGGAAAGCGAAGAACATATATATTCAGACTTTGCCCTAACATCGGCAAACAGCTTATCGTCCAATCTGGAGAGTATGGAAAGTGCACCGGCGCAAGCAACAGGGTTTCCTCCGAAAGTTGAGCCATGGTCACCGCTTCCCAATACATTTTCCGTCTTATCAAACATCATGCATGCGCCTATGGGAAGTCCTCCGCCCAGTCCTTTTGCTGTAGTAACAACATCCGGGGTTATGCCATAATTCATATAAGCATAAAGATTTCCACATCTGCCGTTACCCGTCTGAACCTCATCGCATATAATAAGAATATCATTTTCTTGAGCAATTTGCGCAATGCCTTTTACAAAATCTTCTTCAAGGGGAAGAACACCGCCTTCACCCAGCACACATTCAAACATAATTGCCGCAATTTTATTTTCCGAAACGAGCTGCTTTATCGATTCAAGATTGTTTGGCTTTGCATATAAGAAGCCTTTGGTAAGCGGCTGAAAATCTTTATGAAAAACCTCCTGCCCCGTAGCGGCAAGTGTTGTTATTGTCCTGCCATGGAAGCTGTTTTCAAGAGTAATTATTTTATATGTATCCGTTCCTTTCTTCTGTGCTGCATATTTTCTGGCAATTTTAATTGCACACTCATTTGCTTCTGCTCCCGAATTGCCAAAGAACACCTTTTTTGCCCCTGTTTTTTCGCAAAGCATCTGTGCAAGGAGGGCACATGGTTCGCTGTAATACAGATTGGAGGTGTGCTGAAATTTGCCAAGCTGTGCGGTAACCGCTTCAGCCCATAAAGGGTCACAAGCACCGAATATGTTTACTGCTATTCCGCTGCCCATATCGATATATTCTTTGCCGTCTCTTCCGCAAAGAATACTGCCCTTGCCGCTTACTATCTCAACGGGAAAACGAGCATATGTATTGGATACATACTCTTGGTCAATCTGTTTAACACTTTTATTCATAATATATTCCTTCTTTATTGATTTTTCTTGCTCTGTACAACCATTGTACCGGCACCTTCATCGGTAAGGGTTTCTATGAGAATAGCATGAGGAACTCTGCCGTCAAGAATTATAACCTTTGAAACGCCTAAATTAATTGCATCAATACAGCATTCTACTTTAGGAATCATACCGCCCGAAATAACGCCGCTTTCAAAAAGCTCCTTTGCCTCTTCTATATCCATGCAGGATATAATAGAATCAGGATCCTCTTTATCCATCATAACACCTTCTATATCCGTCATGGATATAAGTCTTTCGGCATTTAAAGCCCCGGCAATATAAGATGCTGCCGTATCGGCATTTATGTTGTATGCATTGCCTTCGCTGTCACAACCCACGGTAGACACTACGGGAATATAATCCTTTTCAAGAAGGTCT
Source organism: uncultured Eubacteriales bacterium (assembly GCA_900551345.1). GTDB lineage: Bacteria > Bacillota > Clostridia > Monoglobales > UMGS1388 > UMGS1388. The sequence goes on along the minus strand of URVP01000027.1, from coordinate 10,102 downwards.
GTAATAGGTTCTGCATTTATGTTTGTTATTCTGCCTACAAACCCAAGCCTTTCATCCTTTGTTTCCGCCATAATCATTCTGCCGTCCATACCTGAAATGCCCATAGCCTTTCCGCCGTGTTTTTCAAGCAGATTAACAAGAGTTTTATTAATTTTACCTGCAAGCACCATCTGCACAATATCGGCAGTTTCCTTATCGGTAACACGAAGTCCGTCAACAAATTCAGTCTCTTTGCCGACCTTTTTAAGTACATCCGTAATTTCAGGGCCGCCGCCGTGTACCAGTACCACTTTAACGCCGATAAGAGAGAGCAGAACTATATCCTCCATAACCTGCTCTTTGAGAACATCGTTAATCATGGCATTTCCACCGTACTTTATAACCACGATTTTATTATAATATTTCTTTATGTACGGAAGCGCCTGAGTCAGCACCTCTGCACGCTGTGCATTTGTAATTTTCAGGGACATTTTATAAACTTTCCTTTCCTTATAAACATGAATATAAAATCAGGCTGCTTATAATCTTGTCATCCATACATTTATCATGTTCTGTAGTCACCGTTGATTTTAACATATTCATATGTTAAATCACATCCCCATGCCGTTGCCTGTCCGTCGCCGTCACCCAGAGTTATGTTTATGTCAATCTCTTTTTCAAGGAGTATTTCTTTCGCTTTTTCTTCCGAAAAATCTACTCCCGCACCATTTTCACATACTACTATATCACCCTTGCAAGACGAAAAAGATACCTTAACCTTTGTAACATCTACATCTGCACCGGAATATCCGATGGCACATAACACTCTGCCCCAGTTAGCATCCGCCCCAAACATTGCAGCCTTGGTAAGAGATGAACAGATAACACTTTTTGCAATTGTTTTTGCAGTCTTTTCATCTTTAGCACCTTTAACATTACATTCAAGAAGTTTTGTGGCGCCCTCTCCATCTCCGGCAATCATACGGCAAAGATGCATATTTACGGTGTTAAGAGCCTTCATGAATATTTTAAAATCTTCATCATCAGAAATAATTTCTTTATTCCCTGCCATACCGTTTGCAAGAACTGTAACCATATCATTGGTAGAGGTATCGCCATCAACGCTAACCATATTAAAAGTGCTTTCTATATCCGTTTTAAGCGCTTTTGCAAGCAGCTCACTTGAAACAGCGCAATCGGTGGTTATGAAAACAAGCATTGTTGCCATGTTGGGATGTATCATACCCGATCCTTTGGCAATACCGCCCATTTTACATTCAACGCCGCCTATTTCAAAGCTTACGGCAACCTCTTTTGCAATTGTATCAGTAGTCAGTATTCCTTCGGCAGCAGATGCACTGTCCTTGGACAAACTGTCAATAAGCAAAGGAATACCTTTTGCAATAGGTTCTATATCCAAAGGCTGACCTATTACGCCGGTGGATGCAACAATAACATCATTTGCGTCTATACCTAAGGGTTTGGCTAAAAGTTCGCTCATTTCTTCTGCAATCTCTATACCGTTTGCGTTACATGTATTGGCATTGCCGCTGTTACATATAACCGCCTGTGCATATCCGTCCGATATATGTTCTTTTGTAACAACAAGAGGAGCTCCCTTCACCAAATTGGTAGTATACACGGCAGCAGCAGAAGCCTTTTTTTCACTATAGATAAGCGACAGGTCTTTTTTTATTTTATTTTTTCTTATACCGCAGTGAACTCCTGAAGCAGTAAAACCTTTTGCCGCACATACACTGCCGTCTATCAGCTTAATTTCAGAATTTATCATAATCGACATTTCCTTTCAAACTTATAATTTCTAAAGTGCCAGTCCAAGACTTTTTTCTTTGCCGCATGCAATATTCATACATTCTATGGCTGCGCCTGATGCACCCTTACCCAGATTGTCATATCTTGCAACAAGCAGTATTCGCTCTTCGTTTCCGTAAACCTCTATCTGCATCGAGTCAAGCCCTGACTTTTTACCGGCTGACAAAAATCCGCCTTCATCTTGAGCATCGCAGTATCTGACAATATCCGTATTATACTTTTGTCTGTAAATATTCTTTATATCTTCAATGCCGCCATATTCCAAATTGTCTGCAAACAGCGGAACGGTTACCTCCATGCCGCTGTAAAAGCCGGAAACAATGGGACAAAATATCGGAGCATTGTTAATTCCGCTGATTTTAATCATCTCTTTAAGATGCTTGTGACTTTGAGTAATTCCGTATTGTCTGGGAGCTGACAGTAATATATCAGGCGAATCCCCTTCATACTCTGCTATCATTTTCTTGCCTCCGCCGCTGTACCCCGTAATAGAATGACAGGTAAGCTGCAAATCGGCAGATATAATACCTTTTTCCACAAGAGGATAAACAAGAGCAATAAATCCACCTGCATGACATCCCGGCACAGCAATTCGGTTTGAAGTTTTAATCTTTTTCTCAAAAGCTTCGGATAACTCGGGAAATCCGTATGCAAATTCAGGAAGGGTACGATGAGCAGTTGATGTATCTATCACCTTTACCGCAGGGTTTTCTACAAGAGAAACGGCCTCTCGAGCCGCATCATCAGGCAGACAAAGAAAAGCAACATCGCAGCTATTAAGAGCTTCTCGTCTTGCTGCTGTATCTTTTCTTTTTTCTTCTGAAAGAGTTATAAGTTCTATGTCATCTCTTTCACTCAGACGGTCATATATCCTTAGTCCTGTAGTACCCGCCTTTCCGTCTATAAAAACTTTTGTTTTTTCTGCCATACTGAAACACTCCCGCATCATAATTTATGCATAATTATACCACCCGATGTATAAAAATGCAACTTTTTCATGAAAATTCTTTATTTTTATGCAAATGCATAGTTTTATGACCACAATCTCATTCTTTTTGTACAAAACCACCATTAACTGAATTGTTTTGAAATCATCAAGCCCTTTTAATGTTCCTGTATTAATGTAATATAAGAACGCCTGGGGATTTTCTAAATTATTATTGTAGCACAATATTTATCTTTTATCAAGAAGAAAGAATTTTGATATTCTAATACGAATTATTTAAAAGCAAGGAACTATATACAGCAGCTTGACTAAATAAAAAAAATATGCTATCATAGTTTGCAATATGACTGCTAAATGAAGTTTGCAGAAAAGAGGCTTATGCCCGCCCAAGGAGTAAAACTCTCAGGCAAGCCGTTATTCGGTTTGGGACTGTAAACGGATAGCACTCCGGAGAAGCTCACACGAGTGCCGAAGGTGCAACGCACAAATTTTTTGTGCCAATCTCTCAGGCAAAAGGACGGAGAAAACTTAATGATTACACACATACACTAATAATTATGTGTGCAAATAGGTTTTTTCAGCGAGCGTCTTACCGGCTCGCTTTTTTTGTTGTCAAATTATGCAGATTCAGCATTATACTTTAATTTCCATTATGTACATATGAAAGGATTGAAAACATAATGTTAGACACAATCAACACCATAAACTCAGCTGTAAACAATTTTATCTGGGGTATTCCGGCTCTGTTTCTTCTTATAGGTACCGGAATACTCACATCCTGCCTTACCAAGTTTTTTCAGGTAAGCCATTTTGGTCATTGGTGGAAGGTTACGGTAGGTGGCATCTTCAAAAGAAACAGCCATGCTAAACGCAACTCTGACCAAAAAGCAATTTCACAGTTTCAGGCGTTGTGCACGGCTCTTGCCGCAACGGTAGGTACCGGTAATATAGCAGGTGTGGCAACAGCCATCGCAACCGGTGGTCCCGGATCTGTTTTTTGGATGTGGGTTGCAGCATTTTTTGGCATGATGACTAACTATTCGGAAAATGTACTTGGTATCTTTTACCGAAGAAAAAACGAATCAAACGAGTGGTGCGGCGGTGCAATGTATTATTTGCGTGACGGATTAGGTTCAAAAAAAGGCTGCAAACACTTAGGTGCTATCCTTGCAGTATGCTTTTCTGTTTTTGCCATTCTCGCATCCTTTGGTATCGGCAACCTTGCACAGGCTAATACCATATCTACCAATATTGCCGAAACCATCTCTTCAGTCATGAAAGGAATTAACCCTGATTTTACACCCCCGGTCATTAATATCGGCGGTCTTGAAATTAACGGTTTTATGCTTGCGGTAGGTATTCTCCTTGTAATAACCGCAGCCCTGGTTATTGTAGGCGGAATCAAAAGAATCGCATCCGTTACAGAAAAACTTGTTCCTTTTATGGTTGTAATATATATAGCAGGAACTCTTGTTATACTTTTTGCCAACATTACAAAGATCGGTGAAGTATTCTCATCTATTTTCCAGTTTGCTTTTGGGTTTAAAGCGGTTGCCGGCGCAACAGTGGGCGTTGCAGTAAAACAAGCGGTAACAATGGGATTTAAAAGAGGTGTTTTTTCCAACGAAGCCGGTCTGGGTTCTTCGGTTATGGTACACAGTGCATCAAATGTAAAAGAGCCGGTTATGCAGGGAATGTGGGGAATTTTTGAAGTATTCGCCGATACCATTGTTGTATGTACTCTTACCGCCTTTGCCATACTTTCATCAGGCCTTATTGACCTATCAACAGGCGAAATGCTCACAGACGCTATAACTACCGCCCTTGTGACACAAGCATTCTCCTCCGTTTTCGGGTACGCCGGCGGAATATTTGTAGCTTTAGCTATTCTGCTGTTTGCCTTTTCCACCATACTGGGATGGAGCTACTACGGTACAAAAGCCTGGGAATATCTTTTCGGTACAAAGGCAACCATGATATACAAGATAGTCTTTGTTCTTGTTATCATCGTGAGTGCATCGCTCCCCGAAGCGTATGTGGATCTTCCGTGGAATCTGTCTGATACATTTAACGGACTTATGATGCTGCCCAACCTTATAGGAGTAATTGCCCTTTCCGGAACCGTTCTGGCAATTACCAAAAATTATGTAAGCCGTAATATAAAAAATCAATCCGGAATTAAGCCCATGCTTTCGGCATTTGAGGACATTCAAAAGGCACACGAAGAAGCTATTACAAAATAAAATACCCCTTTACGCTCAAAGTAAAAGACTGCTGAAAGTCCGCAAATGCAGACTCGGCAGTCTTTTTTTATTGCAAGTTATAAACAATTATAATTTATAGTTTTTCACAAAAACCTTTATAACCTCTGTTGAATTTTTCGCTGCCATACGGCAAAATTCCGGATAATCCATATGCGAATCATCATCCGCTCCGTCGGATATGGAACGAACAACGCCAAAGGGAACTTTATTTACATAACAAACATGCCCTATGCTTGCACCCTCCATTTCACAAGATACCGCTCCGAAAGATTCAACAAGCATCTTTTTCTTCTCCGCTCCGTTTATAAACTGGTCTCCCGATACAATAACCCCGGTAACAGTATTTATATTAAGACTTTCTACCACCTGGGTAAGCAGGGCGGTAACTTTTTTGTCACATGGGATATTTACAATATTTATACCGGATAAATAACCTATGGGATCTCCCAAAGGAGAAGTATCCATATCATGCTGAACAACCGATTCAGCGATAGCTATATCTCCTATTTTCAAATCGGTGGCAAGCCCTCCCGCAACACCCGTATTAATTATAACATCGGGTTTATAGCTTAATATCATTGCCTCGGTGCATATTGCAGCAAATACTTTACCTATCCCACATTCCGCTACAACGATTTTTTTACCGTACAAAGTTCCGCTTACAAACAGAACTCCACTGATAATCTGTTCTTCTTTATCTTCCATAATCGCCTGAATAGCCTCTACCTCTATCTTCATAGCGCCGATTATTCCAATCTGAACCTTGGACATATTTTTGCCTCCTTAGTACAAGTGTATATAAAAAATTTAAAGCAGTACCTACTATACTTTGAGTAATCACTCTTTATATTTAAAGTCCCATTCCTTACTTAGCAAAACATCAAGATACCTGCGGCATTCTTTCTTAGCGGCAGATAAGTCAAGATTTTTATAATTGCCGCACTCAATTGCAGATGCACCGAAAACCTCACCTTGATGATTGATTATTTTATTAAGAACTTCCTTTGTAACTTCCAGTACTTTTTGGGGTGATTCATTTTTCACCAAAAGATAAAATCCCGTCTGACATCCCATAGGTCCGAAATATATGATATGATCACCGATTAAAGAATTGCGTACATAAGTTGCAAACATATGCTCAACGGTATGCATTGTCACATTGTCCATATATTCTCCTGCATTCGGCTTTCTTGTGCGAAGGTCGTATGTCACAATATCGCCATCCGTTCGGGAAATATAAATACCTTCAGTCAATTTATTATGATCTATCTGAAAACTTTTTATTTTGTCCATTTAGGAACCCTTCCTTTCATAGAAAGTATATCATATAAATATCTAAAATTCAATTGAAATCATGTTTATTATCTGATATAATCCCAATAAAAGGAGTTGAATAATTATGACACAAGCTCAGCTATTACAAAATTTGTCTGTACCAAGCGGCAAAATTGATATGGTGCTTGACACAGATGCATTTAACGAAATCGACGATCAATTCGCTATTGCATATATGCTTCGTTCTTCTGACAAACTGAATGTTAAAGGCATATATGCTGCACCATTTCACAACAGCAAATCCTCGTCACCCAAAGACGGAATGGAAAAAAGCTACGACGAAATTATAAAAATCCTAAAACTGGCAGGACACGAGGATAAGATTTCAATGGTGAAGAAAGGCTCTGAAAGTTATTTGCCCGATGAGAAAACCCCGGTACAATCCGAGGCAGCACTTGATCTAATTGAAAAGGCAAAAATGTACTCACCGGAAAATCCTTTATATGTAGCAGCAATAGGAGCAATTACAAATGTTGCTTCAGCAATTATTATGGATCCTTCCATATGCGATAACATAGTTATAGTATGGTTAGGCGGAAATGCAACATGGGCAGAGCATACAGCAGAATTTAACATGGTACAGGACATAGCTGCCGCAAGAGTTATATTTGGATGCGGAGCACCTTTTGTACAGCTTCCTTGTACAGGAGTGGTAGATTCATTCAAAACAACCGAACCTGAACTGTCCTATTGGCTTAAAGGCAAAAATGAGCTGTCAGATTATCTCATAGAGAACACAGTACACGAAGCCTCTTCTTATGCAGAAGGCAAAGTATGGAGCCGGGTTATATGGGATGTAACCGCTATAGGATGGCTTCTTAATGATGACAACCGTTTTATGAAGTCACGCATTATACATACTCCCATACCTGAATATGACAGTCATTATGCCTATGATGAATCTCGTCCCTTTATGCAGTATGTATACCATATTGACCGGGATATGTTATTTGGAGACCTCTTTAAAAAACTGGCTATGTAATAAAACAAAACCGTATTTGCATATTGCAGATACGGTTTTTCATTATTATGGTATGCCCTACACTTTATTTAACTTGCGTATACCAGTTTTGCACATTATTATATACATATCCCGATTGAGGTAAAAGCTCCCCGGCTATGGTATTTCGCATCACGAGTGCCTTTTTCTCATAAAACAAACTTACAAATGGTAAGTCAACGCTGTAAAGCTTTTGGATATTTTCAAAAATTACAGAAAATTCATTATCATCATTTGCCAGCGGCAACGAAACAAGATACTCCTTCATAGCGTCACTGTTATAATTAAAATAATTGCCTGCGCCAAGAAGACTGTTTAAATCACTGTTAGCCGTCAGAGAAAATGTACCTACAAAAGCATCGTATTGTCTTGCTGATATGCGTGATGTGTAATCCTCCTCTGAAAGAGAAACAAGCGTTGCATCAAAACCTGCATCCCTTAGCTGTTCCACAACCGATTCACCGATGCGACTGTTAATAAGGCTAGAATTACAAACCAAAACTTCAAAAGGCACTATATCAAGCGGCTCTTCTCCTGCCGACTCTGGAGAATAAACAGTAACATCCTTACAGTAAAACTTTTTGGATGGATTTATGGGAGTTTCGGTAATTGTGTAATTAGAAAGTACCGATTCCTCATTTATTTTATCTTTATCAATAGCAGAAGCAACCGCTCTTCTTGCCTCAACAGTGGAAAAAGCGATTGAAAGATTATTTAAGCCAAGAAAAACAAGGTTATCTTCATTATAATAAGATACACGACTTTTACCATCTCCGGCATATTTGCCTGCCGTTATGACATCGGAAGAAAAAACATCTATATTGCCTGCGTCATATGCATATGTTACCGACTCTTTATCGGAAAGAATTTTCACTTTAATTTTGCTTATAAAAGCCTTTCCCTGCCACCATTTTTCATTTGCTGTCAGAGTATAAGTTTTATTTTCGTTGCTGCCATCATATACATATGGTCCCGTACCTACAGGGAGCAGTTCATCCGACTTTGCATGTTCGCTTTTAACCACAGGAATTTCAAGAAGACTTACAAAGCTGGATACAGGACTTATAAGTGAAATGCTCACTGTATTCCCCTGAGTTTTAACCTTATCTACAACATTTAGACTGCTGTAAAAAGGAGACTGAGGGGATGCGGCAGTAAGTATTGAAGATGCCACATCATCTGCGGTCAGCACCGATCCGTCATGAAACATTACATTTTGTCGGACATCTAATGTATAGGTCTTACCATCCTGTGATTTTGTCCAATTTGTTACCAATACACCCTGCTGAGTTCCGTCCGAATTATTTTTTATAATAGGTTCAAAAATCAACCCCAGAACATCATAATTTGCCTTTATTTGAGTAAGAAGCGGATTAAATGTATCCTGTAAAAAGGAGTAAAGGACAATTTCACCGCCGAAATCCGGTTCCCCCTTAACAATGCTCTCATCAACGGATACAGGTACTTGTGGTTCCTTTTTACATCCGCACAATATCAAAGCAAGCATAAGAATGAAAACAACTGTTTTTTTCAGCACTTTTCCGACACTCCTTTCTTTAGTATATATCCACACTATATCAATTCAATTATTCCGCACAGGCTTCCCGTTTTATGGTTATCTGCTCTGTATGAATAGAATAAATTATTTTCACAATATGTACATCTTCCGGCAAGTGTGATGTTTTCATCCGAAATTCCACTTGATAAAAGTATTTGACAATTGGTCTTCCATAAGTCTATATACGCCTTATCACCTACACACCGGTCAAGAACTGCCATACCGAATTTATCAGTAAACTGCGATGCCACATCTTCTCCCACTTCAAAATGACAAGGCCCGATTGAAGGCCCGACAGCAGCAAGAATATCCTTTGGGTCGCAGCCCAGACCTTTCATAACCGATACCGCCTCTTTTCCTATTTCCAATATGGTGCTTTTCCAGCCCGAATGAACACAAGCGATGATTTTGCGATTCGGGTCAAGAAAAAACAGAGGCACACAATCTGCATAAAAAGTACACAGAGGAACGCATTTTTGCGCTGTCACAAGACCGTCCGCATCATATATATCACTCTTTCGGTGCAGACCCTTTCCCCAATCTTCGGAAGTAGCAATATGTATACCTTTCCCATGAACCTGATCGGAAAAAACTATTTTATTATGATCAACCCCAATTGCACTGCAAATTATCTCGAAATTTTTCTGCACATTCTCCGGCGTATCTTTACGCTTATAGCTCAGATTCAGTGACGCCGCCTCGCCCGTTGAAACACCGCCTCGCCTGGTGGTAAAACAATGCCGGACAAGCCCTGTTTCTTCAAACGAAGGAATTGTTAAATATTCAAGATTGCCTTCTTTTACTAATTTAAATCCTGTTTTCATAACTAAAAAACCTTTCGGGAAATAATTATTCGTTTATACGCTCAATACCAACCGCTCTGCCGTTATTATCCGTTTCTAAAATAATTCCGTTTATCATACATCTGCCTTCGGCATTTTCAAAGCGGTCACTGCAATAATTAACAATCCGATTATAAATAATATCTTTTTTTACCCCCAAAATAGAATCCACAACACCGGTCATACCCAGATCGGTAATGTATGCCGTTTTATTTTCGGTAATACGCTGATCGGCAGTCTGGACATGAGTATGAGTCCCTACCAGTGCACTTACCCTACCATCCAAATGGCATAGCATTGCAAGTTTTTCACTGGTTGCCTCAGCATGAAAATCAACTATAATAA
>URVP01000026.1 GCA_900551345.1 uncultured Eubacteriales bacterium | reverse complement strand
GAAGAGGATATACTCTTTAATGATGTTGAAGATAAAGAAGAAGATTTAGTCGAAAGAGCACCTGTTGTAGTTGTAATGGGTCATGTTGACCATGGTAAAACATCTCTTCTTGACTCTATCAGAAGTACTCATGTTACAGAGGGTGAAGCCGGCGGTATTACGCAGCATATCGGTGCATATCGAGTAAAAGTAAACGGCAGGGATATAACCTTCCTTGATACCCCGGGACATGAGGCCTTTACGGCAATGCGTGCCCGTGGTGCACAGGTTACAGATATTGCAATACTTGTAGTTGCTGCGGACGATGGAATTATGCCTCAAACTGTTGAGGCCATTAACCATGCAAAAGCAGCAAATGTAAGCATAATCGTTGCAATTAACAAAATAGATAAAGAAGGGGCAAACCCTGACAGAGTTATGCAGGAGCTTACCGAATACGGTCTTGTTCCCGAAGCATGGGGCGGCGATATTGTGTGTGTTCCCGTTTCGGCAGTAAAAAAACAGAATATAGATCAGCTTCTGGAAATGGTTATACTCACCGCCGATATTAAAGAGTTAAAGGCTAATCCCAATCGTATGGCAAAAGGTACGGTTATTGAGGCTAAGCTCGATAAGGGCAGAGGCCCTGTGGCTACTGTTTTGGTTCAGAACGGTACACTTAAGTCAGGCGATGTGGTTGTTGCAGGAACAGCGGTAGGCAGAGTCAGAGCTATGATGGATGACACCGGTAAAAAAGTTAAATCTGCCGGTCCCTCAGTACCTGTTGAAATTCTTGGACTTAACGAAGTTCCCGAGGGCGGAGATATATTCCATGCTGTTGAGGACGAAAAAAGGGCAAGAGCGGTTGTTGAAGCAAGAAAACAGAAAATTAAAGATGAGCGTATAAAAACTACTCAGATTGTATCTCTTGATGCATTATTTGAACAAATCAAAGAGGGCGAAATTAAAGAACTCAATATTATCGTAAAGGCGGATGTACAGGGTTCTGTTGAAGCTGTAAAACAGTCACTGGAAAAACTTTCCAACGATGAAGTGAGAGTTAAGGTTATTCACGGCGGCGTAGGAACGGTTAACGAATCTGATGTTATGCTTGCATCGGCTTCCAATGCTATTATCGTAGGTTTCAATGTTCGTCCGGATGCGGCAACTATGGAGTCAGCACAGCGTAAAGAGGTTGAGATTAGATTATACAGGGTTATTTACCACGCTATAGAAGAAATCGAAGCTGCCATGAAGGGTATGCTTGAACCTCAATTTAAAGAGGTTGTTCTTGGCCACGCAGAGGTTAGACAGACATTTAAGGTTTCGGGAGTGGGTACAATTGCAGGAGCATATGTGCTTGACGGAAAAATTTCCCGTAACAGTGAGGTTCGTGTTGTTCGTGACGGTATAGTTATTCACGAAGGCGTTCTTGCATCTCTTAAGCGTTTTAAGGACGATGCAAAAGAGGTAGCTTCAGGATATGAATGCGGCGTAGGCATAGAACGCTTTAATGATATTAAAGAAGGCGACATATTTGAATCTTTCATTATGGAAGAAGTCGAAAGATAAAACTGCAGCATAAGCGATTTCAAAGCAGCAAATATATTTGCTGCTTTGAAAATTAATAGGAGCTTGATGTTATGAAGGATAGAATTAACAGAATTAATCAGGAAATAAAGAGGGAATTAAGTGAAATTATTCGAGAACTTAAAGACCCTCGCATAAGCAGTATGACTTCGGTTATCGGGGTGGATACTGCAAAGGATTTACGAAATGCAAAAATCTATATCAGCGTACTTGGAGATGAACAGGCTCAGAAGGATACCATAAAAGGGCTTAAAAGTGCAGCCGGATTCATTCGTCGGGAAATAGGTGAAAGGCTTGACCTTCGCTGCAATCCCGAATTGGCTTTTGAACTGGATCATTCTATTGAGTATGGTGCGAAGATAAATCAAATTTTAAACAGTTTGGAGAAGGAATAAGTTGTTTGAAAAGATTATTCCATATATAAACAGGCAGGATAATATTCTTATACTGCCACATATAAACGAAGACGGAGACGCATTGGGCAGCAGTTTTGCACTTAGACTTATTTTGGAGTCAATGGGTAAAAAATCATATGTTATGCTGTCCGCACCTCACAAATTCTGCGATTTTTTGTATGGTGCTAAGGAAAATGCACCTCTTGAAAGTTACTCTTTGGCCATTTCTGTTGACTGTGCCGATGCATTTCGTCTCGGTGACAGAAAAGAGCTTTTTGACAGCTGTCCGGAAAAGGTGGTTATCGACCATCATGCAACAAATCCGGGTTACGGAGATGAAGCGTTTGTTGACGGAGGAGTATCCGCTTGCGGAGAACTAATTTATCACCTTGCCCGTGAGCTGAAAGTGCCGGTTACACCGGAAATTGCCACTGATTTGTACTTGGCAATTTCTGCTGACAGCGGAGGATTTCGCTATTCCAATGTTTCCCCCGAAACTATGCGTATAGGAGCTCAGCTTTTGGAGGCCGGTGCAGAATTTGTTAAAGTAAATGAATTGCTTTATGAAAGTAATTCCATGCAGAAACTGGAATTGATGAGATGCGCTCTTGAATCACTGGAAACCTTTGATGACGGTAGAATTGCCTGCATTACTCTTTCTTTCCGCCAATTTGAACATAGCGGTGCAAAAGACGAAGATGCAGACGGATTGGTCAATATTCCTCGTAGTCTTGATACTGCCGAGATAGCGGTTTTCATTCGTGAAAAAAAGGATGGAACCGTAAAAGCGAGTCTTCGCAGCAACGAAAAGGCGGATGTATCAAAAATCTGTGCATATTTCGGCGGCGGGGGTCATGTGCGGGCCGCAGGTTGCAGTTTTGACTGCGGAATTGACGAAGCAAAAAAAAGAATAATTGAAAAATGTACATTTAAGGATTGATTTATGGACGGAATAATAAATGTTTATAAACCCCTCGGACTTTCTTCTCATGGCGTAGTTTCGAGGGTTCGTCGCATTTTGAATATGAAGAGGGTAGGACATACCGGAACTCTTGACCCTATGGCGGAAGGAGTTCTGCCCATTTGTGTGGGACAAGGAACAAAAGCGTCTGATATGCTTACTGATTCTGATAAGCAGTATCGTGCCGTAATGCGTCTGGGCATCGTTACGGATACTCAGGATATGGAGGGGGAAATCCTCTGCGAAAAAGAAGTAACATGCACCCCTGATGAAGTTATCTCTGCCGTTAAAAGTTTTGAAGGGGAAATAGATCAGATTCCCCCCATGTATTCTGCTGTTAAAGTGGATGGTAAAAAGCTTTATGAGCTGGCGCGCAAAGGTGTGGAAATTGAGCGTAAACCCCGTAAGGTTACTATAAGAAAAATCGTTATAGAAAAGATTGACATGCCCTTTGTAACCATGCTTGTGGACTGCACTAAAGGTACATATATCCGCACTCTTTGCAATGATATAGGCGAAAAGCTTGGAACCGGAGGCGTTATGAACAGCCTTATCAGAACCAAGGCAGGCGGATTCTCCATCGAAGATGCGGTTACTCTTGAGACTCTTGAAGCAGAGGGAGCCGAAAAATATCTGGTGTCACTTAACCAGGTGTTTTCAAAATATCCATCGGTTACCGTGGGCGAAAAAGCTGAGAAAAAAGTTCTCAACGGACAAGCTCTTAGCTGCACAATTCCCCAAGGGATTTACCGTGTTGTTAACAAATCAGGAGTACTGCTTTGTCTTTCTGAATCTTCGGGCGGAATTCTTAAAATGAAAAAATCATTCTACGGAGGCAGTAAATGATAAGGGTTATAAATCCGAAAGATACTTTGAATACAAACACATCGGTTGCTTTGGGCACATTTGACGGTCTGCACTTAGGGCACATGACCATAATAAATAAGCTGTGCAGCGAAGGTGGATTTAAAAAATGCGTATTCACATTTTCAAACAGCCCTGCACAGGTGGTGTCAAATAACCGAGTTAAATATATTATGTCCGCAAAGGAAAAAGAGGAACTGTTGGAAAAAAGCGGAGTAGACTATTTGGTTAACCGTGATTTTGACGAGGAGTTTATGTCTCTTACAGCGGAAGAGTTTTTTAAAAAATACATATTGGAAATTTTGCATGCAAAAGAAATTTATGTGGGTTATAATTACACTTTTGGGAAAAATAAAACAGGGAATACCGAAGTTTTAAAATCTTTGTGCAGTGAGCATTCCATAAAATTAAATGTGATACCGCCGGTTTTTTCGGGAAATGAACCTATTTCCAGCACAAGGATTAGAAATGAAATCGCTATGGGCAATCTGAAAGAGGCGACAAAACTTCTGGGACGACCGGTGTGTGTATGCGGCGTTGTTACCGAAGGAAATCGAATAGGCAGGACGATTGGTTTTCCCACTGCAAACATACCTGTAGATACAAACCGTGCATTGCCGCCTGATGGAGTATATGCGGCAAGCACGCAAATTAACGGAGCGGTTTACCCCTGTATAGCAAATTTGGGTATGAGGCCTACCGTTTCTGATAAGGGTGAGAGACTTTTTGAGGCGCACATCATAGAGTATGAAGCAGATCTGTACGGTAAGTATATGATATTCGAGTTTGCAGAGAAAATTAGGGATATAAAGAAATTTGACTCTGTTAATCAGCTCAAAGAACAGCTTGAAAAAGATGCAAAATGTGTAAAAGGTATAATGCGTCAAAAAATGTTTGACAACAGGAAAAATTTATGATATATTAGTTAATGCCTATGGCTGGGTTTAAGGATTATCAGATTTGATAATTTGACGGTGTATAGTTATTTTTGCTTGATAATTCTCCATATTACGGCGTAAGCCGTCCTTATACTCTGCCGTGTGGGTAAATAATTTTATGGAGGTATAAAAATGTTAAAAGAAACAAAACAGGGCATTATCGATGCCAACAAACTTCATGATGGAGATACAGGTTCTCCTGAGGTTCAGGTTGCACTTCTTACTGAAAGAATCAACCATCTTAACGAACATCTTAAAATTCATAAGAAGGATCACCATTCAAGAAGAGGTCTTCTTAAAATGGTTGGTCAGAGAAGAGGTCTTCTTAACTACCTTATGAAGAAGGATATTAACCGCTACAGAGCTATTGTTGAAAAGTTAGGATTAAGAAAGTAATTTGCAAAACAGGGAGGCCTTCCATGACGAAGGTCTCCCTTAAAGTCAATTTACGGTTAATAAACCGTGTATATTTATACGGTAAAAAAATATACAGAGGCGGCAGTTTGGCTTTTAGCAGTTAAAGATAGGTTGTATAAGCAGTATGCAGCAAATCTTTAAGTGCTAAAACAGTTCCAATAAACCGCCTCCCTTAAAAAAGGAGAGATAAACTTATGAAAAAAATCTTTAAAACAGAAATTGCAGGAAGACCGCTTGTTATTGAAACAGGTGAAATGGCACAGCTTGCAACCGGCTCATGTCTGGTTCGCTATGGTGATACTGCTGTACTTGCAACAGCTACCATGTCTGAAAAACCTCGTGAAGGTATCGATTTCTTCCCTCTCAGTGTTGACTATGAGGAAAGAATGTACAGCGTGGGTAAAATTCCCGGTGGATTTCTCAGAAGAGAAGGCCGTCCTTCGGAAAAGGCTATCCTTACCAGCAGAGTTATTGACAGACCCATGCGTCCTTTGTTCCCCAAGGACTTAAGGAATGATGTTTCGCTCGTTGCTACCGTTTTATCGGTTGAACCGGATAATTCCCCCGAAATTGCGGCAATGATTGGTTGTTCAATTGCAGTTTCAATTTCCAATATTCCCTTTAACGGTCCTATAGCAGGCGTTTATGTGGGACTTTGTAACGGAGAGCTTGTTATTAATCCCACTCTTGAACAGAGAGAGATAAGCGAGCTTACACTTACGGTTGCCGGTACAACAGAAAAAGTTGTCATGATCGAAGCCGGCGCAAAAGAAGTAGACGATGACACCATGTTTGAAGCTATTATGTTTGCGCATGAAGAAATTAAAAAGATTTGTGAATTTATAAAAGGTATTGCGGATGAAATAGGAGTTAAGGAAAAGTATGTTTACGAATCATGCGAACTTCCCGAGGAACTCTATAATGATGTCAAGGACTTTGCCATTGATATGGTTAAATATGCGCTTGACACCGATGATAAAAAGGTAAGAGAAGAAAGACTCGCTGTTGTAAGCGAAAAGATAAATGAAGAGTTGGGCGAAAAATATCCCGAGAGCGAAGCACTGTTTGCAGAGGCTTTGTACAAACTTCAAAAGTTCGTTGTACGCCGTTGGCTTCTTGACGAAGGCAAGCGTGTTGACGGAAGAAAGATGGATGAAATCAGACCCCTTAACGCTCAGGTCGGACTTCTTCCCCGTGTGCATGGTTCAGGTATGTTTACTAGAGGACAGACTCAGGTTCTTACCGTTGCAACACTTGGTGCATTAGGCGATCAGCAAAAGCTGGATGGTCTTGATGAGGAGGAAGCAAAAAGATATATTCATCATTATAATTTCCCTTCATACAGCGTTGGTGAAACCCGTCCCTCAAGAGGACCGGGAAGAAGAGAAATAGGACACGGTGCTCTTGCTGAAAGAGCGCTTGAGCCTGTTATTCCTTCAGAAGAGGAATTTCCTTATGCGATCCGTCTTGTTTCCGAAGTGCTTTCTTCTAACGGATCCACATCTCAGGGCAGTGTATGCGGCAGCACATTGGCACTTATGGATGCCGGCGTACCGATTAAGGCACCTGTTGCAGGTATTTCGGTTGGTCTTATTACCGAGGGCGACAGATTTATTACTATGTTGGATATACAGGGTCTTGAAGATTTCTTCGGAGATATGGATTTTAAGGTTGCAGGTACAAAGAATGGTATTACTGCAATTCAGATGGATCTTAAAATAGACGGACTCACTCCGGAAATTATCAAAGAAGCTTTTGCTAAAACAAAAGCTGCAAGATTCGATATTCTTGACAGAATTATGCTCCCGGCAATCAGCGAACCCAGAGCAGAACTGTCAAAATATGCACCGAGAGTTATTACCACAAAGATAGATACAGAAAAAATCCGTGATGTTATAGGTACCGGCGGTAAGGTTATTCAAAAGATTATTGCAGATACAGGTGTTAAGATTGACATTGATGATTCAGGTCTTGTTCTTATTATGTCAACTGATGCAGAGTCAGGTAAAAAAGCTCTGAGCATTATTGAAGGAATAGTAAAAGAGCCTGAAGTAGGAGAAATATATACCGGTAAAGTTACAAGAATTATGCAGTTTGGCGCTTTTGTTGAATTTCTTCCCGGAAGAGAAGGTCTTGTTCATATCTCCAAGCTTGATAAAAAGAGAGTGGAAAAGGTTGAGGACATTGTAAGTGTTGGAGATGAGATTAAAGTTAAGCTTATTGAAATTGACAAACAGGGCAGACTCAATCTTTCAAGAAAAGATGCGCTTGAAGACTGATTTAAGATACTGAGTTTTAAGCAAGGGTGATGATATATTACCCTTGCTTTTTTTTTGCAGTTATGCTACAATGTAAATTGTATATTTGTGCAGAAAGAAAGGGATAAAAAGATGAGATATAACAAGTTCGGAAATACCGGTATGAATATTTCCGCTCTGGGATTCGGAGCAATGCGGCTGCCCATGGACGGTGATAGAATAAATGATGAACTGGCTGTTCCGCTGCTTCAAAGAGCTTTTGACTTGGGTGTCAATTATGTAGACACCGCTTTCTTTTACTGCGGAGGAAACAGCGAATACACAGTAGGTAAAGCGCTTAAAGGATATAGAGACAGAGTGTATCTTTCCACTAAATTTCCCATTAAGGAGGATTCCACTCGAAGCGATTATCGTTCCACATTGGAAGAACAGCTTAAAAAGCTTGATCAAGAATACATAGATTGTTATCATTTCCACGGCATAAATTTAGAACGGTTTAAAAATACTATTTTAAAAAATGATTTGATCTCAGAGGCACAAAAGGCAAAAGATGAAGGGTTGATAAAACATATTTCCTTTTCTTTCCATGATACCCCTGAGGCAATGATGGAAATAATAGATTCCGGATATTTTGAATCGGTTTTGTGTCAGTATAATATGCTTTTCCGAGACAACGAAGAGGCAATAAAGTATGCACATGATAAAGGACTTGGTGTAGTAGTTATGGGCCCCGTTGGGGGAGGCAATCTTGCTTATCCCATTCAGGAATTTGAAAAATCCGTGGGAAATAAGTGCGGTACTCCGGAGCTTGCTCTTCGGTTTGTTATGTCAAATCCCAATGTTAGCTGTGCTCTTTCGGGGATGGGTAATTTGCAGATGCTTGAGGAAAATGCGAAAATAGCATCTGATTCAAGTGCACTGACTGAAGAGGAAAGAAAATCCGTTCTTGAAACCTGCGATAAGCTTAAAAAACTGACCGAGTTGTATTGTACGGGCTGTGAGTACTGCAAGCCTCATTGTCCGAAACATATTCATATCCCGTATGTTTTTCAAACCATGAACCTTCACAGAGTTTACGGACTTACCGAAGTTGCAAAGAAAAAATATGCAGCAATAGGCAGTGAGGAATGGATGGGAGTAAAACCTACCGAATGCATTGAGTGCGGCAATTGTGAAAAGTATTGTCCTCAGCATATAGAAATACGCAAGCAGCTTAAAGAGGTTGTATCTGTTTTAGGCAATTAATTTACATTTTTAAAGGTTGATTGATAGTTGATGAGAAATATAAAATATATTTTTTCTGCTGTAGTTATTCTGCTTATGTGTTATATCACCGCCGCTGCTTATCAGGCCGAGGATTTCGATGATTATGCAGCGTATACGGCAGAGATGGTATTTGGAAGTCAAGGCGATGTCTCCCTTATGGAGGTTGAAGAGACCGGGAAATACGGATGCAAAAGATTGATGGCAGAATTTGCCGGCCAAGCATATCTTCCTGACGGTATAAATCCTTCCGATTATGTGTTGTTTGCAGATATGGGGGTGTTTTCGTTCCCTACCGAGGCCATGACGGAAAGAGCATATGAGGTATTGATAAATTTACCGGATATAGAAAATGTAATGATAGACAGCGTTATAACCGTTGATGCTTTTGTTGACAGTGTTGAACCCGCCGGGGCGTATGAAGATGGACAGCATAGGATAGAGGCGTCGAATTGGGGCCTTTCTTATGTAAATGCATCTGTATATAAGGAATACTCAGCGAACAGAAATGCCCAGGATGTTGTTATAGGAATTATTGATTCGGGGTTGGCAGAAAATCACCCTTACTTTACAGATTCAGGCCGTCTGATACAAGGGTATAATCTTACCGCACCCAATCTTCCTGTGCATGATTATGATGGGCATGGGACTCATGTATCCGGTATTGCGATGGCGTCTTCTTCTGATAATGTTAAGATAAAAATGTATCAGATTTTTAATGAACAAGGTAAGGCGTCGAATATAATTCTTGTTAATGCTATTAATAAGGCGATTGAAGATGGAGTTGATGTTATAAACCTTAGCCTCACAACCCTTTGTGAATCAGGGTATTGCCACGAGGCTTTGGATAAAGCCTGTGATGCAGGTATAATTGTTGTAGCATCATCGGGCAACGGCGACGAAAACAATATTGCTCAGCCCGTTTCTGGTGTATGTCCGGGACACTATTCAGAACGTGTCATAACCGTAGGGGCTGTGGATTCGGACGGCAATGTGGCGTCTTATTCAAATTATGGCGCGGAGGTAGACATTTGTGCACCGGGATCTAAAATATACAGCACATATTATTTACATGATAAAGATCTGTGCACATATGCAACGGTTTCCGGGACTTCCATGGCAGCTCCTTTTGTTTCAGCTCAGGCTGCTATGATGAAGGGTATATATCCCGATATAACATTCGATAAAATTATACTTATGATGTCCGAATGTTCCTCAAAACCTGAGGGGTGGGATTATGCAAATAACGGAGCGGGTATACTGAATATGGGACTTTGCACCTCTTTGGTGGAAAATGTCTATCCCCTTGAGGCAGAGTTCAGCCAGAACGAGGAGTCGGGAGAGCTTTCTTTTGATTTTCGTTTGGAAAATGAAACTGATGAGACAATAGATTTTGTTGTTTATGTTGCCTTTTATAATGACGGCGGAATACAGACCGGATCGTACATCAATATGTTTAATATAAAGAGCGGAAGAAAAACGGCGTACTCTTTACCCGTTGAAAATCTTCCTGATGATACTTCGGCAATTAAGGCGTACATATGGAGTTCAGATATGCAGCCCATGTGTACAACCAAAACTATGGTACTTAATACCGTGTAAATTTTGCATATACTAAGTTTAAATATAAATGTTGAAGGGAATGACACTTATGCATGAGTACAGAACGCATAACTGCGGAGAACTAAGAATAAGCGATGTTGGCAAGGAAGTTAAAATTGCCGGTTGGATTCAGAATATAAGAGACTTGGGTTCTATGACATTTCTTACTCTTCGTGACCATTATGGAGTAACACAGGTTATAATTTCCGATAATCCTGCTTTGCAGGCACAGGTAAAAGAATATTCAAAGGAATATACCGTGTCCATAAAAGGAACGGTAAATGAAAGGTCAGATAAAAATCCCAATATGCCTACAGGTGATATTGAAATTATACCCGATGAAATAGTACTTCTTGGTAAAAGTGAAAGTCAACTTCCTTTTGAAATTGCTACATCTATGGAAGCAAGAGAGGATTTAAGACTAAAATACAGATATCTTGATTTAAGAAATGATAAACTGCATAGCAATATAGTTCTTCGTTCCAAAATTATAACAAGTTTGAGAAACAAGATGAACGAGCTTGGCTTTATGGAAATTCAGACTCCCATACTTACCAGCTCTTCACCTGAGGGTGCTCGTGATTATCTTGTTCCGTCACGAGTTCATCCGGGCAAGTTTTATGCATTGCCTCAGGCTCCGCAGCAATTTAAGCAGCTCCTTATGACATCGGGCTTTGATAAGTATTTTCAGATAGCTCCATGTTTTCGTGATGAAGATGCAAGAGCAGACCGTTCGCCGGGTGAGTTTTACCAGCTGGATATGGAAATGGCATTTGCGACTCAGGAAGATGTTTTTGCAATAATGGAAAAGGTGCTTCATGATGTATTTGTTGAATTTTCGTCATGTAAAGTGACTGATATTCCTTTCCCCCGTATTCCTTACAAAGAAGCAATGCTTAACTACGGTTCGGACAAGCCGGATCTGCGGAATCCCCTTCTTATTAAGGAGCTTACTCCCGTGTTCGAGAACACAGAGTTTAATGCATTTAAAGGTAAAACAATACGGGCGATTCCCGTTCCTGACTGTGATAAACAGCCCAGAAAGTTCTTTGATAAAATGGGTGAGTTTGCAGTTAAAAAGGGTGCAAAAGGACTTGCTTGGGTAAAAATCGATGACAATGGAGAATATTCAGGTTCTATAGCTAAATTCCTTTCTGATAACGATAAAAAGGCAATTAATGATATTTGCGGTATGGATAAAAACTATGCTGTGTTCTTTGCTGCCGGTCAGTCTGATGAGGCTGCAAAAATCGCAGGGTTGGTTAGAAATGAGCTGGGTGTTCAGCTTGATTTACTTGAGAAGGATGTATTTCGTTTTTGCTGGATTGTGGACTTCCCCATGTATGAGCTTGATGAAGAGACCGGCAAAATAGAATTCAGCCACAATCCATTTTCCATGCCCCAGGGCGGTATGGATGCTTTGTGCAGTAAGAATCCCCTTGACATTCTGGCATATCAGTATGACATTGTATGTAACGGTATAGAATTGTCATCGGGTGCGGTGAGAAATCACAATCCGGAAATGATGGTTAAAGCCTTTGAAATTGCCGGATATGATGAAAGTGTTGTGCGCAGTAAATTCCCTGCTCTTTACAATGCTTTCCATTATGGAGCTCCGCCTCATGCCGGCATTGCTCCCGGAGTGGATCGTATGGTTATGCTTCTTGCAGACGAGCCAAATATTCGTGAGGTAATAGCATTCCCAATGAATAAAAATGCTCAGGACCTTCTTATGGGGGCGCCTGCGGAGGTTACGCAAAAACAGCTTGAAGAAATTCACATTCAGGTTACACAAACAGAAAAAACCGAGGAAACGGAAGAATAATTTTAAAGCCGCTTTGACAATAAATATCAAAGCGGCTTTTATATGTACAAAAAACATTATTTAAAGGTGCTGTCTCCGAATTGTAAGGTAATCCATTCCAAGCATAGCTTAACCCATGAGTTCACATGTGGGTCGTCAGATGCCAGTGCCATGCCATGTCCTCCTTTGGGATATATATGCATTTCGTAGGATATGTTATTTTCTTGGAGTGCGGCTGCAAAACGCAAGGAATTTTCAACCGGCACCGTTTTGTCTTCAACCGTATGCCATAAAAATGTGGGAGGAGTATTTGAAGAAACCCATTTTTCAAGTGACATCTCACTATAGTCTGCACCATCTCCCATAAGATTTTTAAAGCTGCCCTGGTGCCATATGGTGTTATCCGAAGATATAACCGGATATGCAAGAATCATTGCGTTAGGTTTATTCTGACCTTGAGCGGCGAGAAATTCCATATGCCACTTTGTTCCAAGAGTGCATGCCAGATGTGCTCCTGCGGAAAAACCGCATATTGCTATTTTATCCGGGTTGACGCTCCATTTTTGAGCATTCTTTCTTATTAGGCACATTGCTTCAGAGGCTTCTTTTAATGCACCATATTTTTCCTTTGGGGGAACTGTATAATTTAAAATAAATGTATGATAACCAATACCTGCAAACTGTAATGCAATAGGATCAGCTTCTCTTGGTGAGACAAAACTGTATCCGCCTCCCGGACATATAAGAACAGCCGGACGATTGTTTTCTGTATTTTCAGGATTTGTCAACATGGCCGTAAGAGATGCCGTTTCAGAAATTCTTATTTTTTCAATTATCATTTTAATCAGCCTTTCATTTACTTTGTTAAGTAATTAGCATACTGCAAGTCGCAAATCGACTTGTTACACACCGTTTCAATAAACACATCATGTCAAAAG
>URVP01000025.1 GCA_900551345.1 uncultured Eubacteriales bacterium | reverse complement strand
TTATTATGATGATGCTGATGTTTGTAATAAATGTAACTGCTGCTGTAAATATAGGCGGTTTTACGGGGGTGAGTTAATGAGAGCATGGCTGATAAGTATAGCAGCTTTTTCCACCCTTTCTGCAGTTGCTGATATGCTTCTTCCTAAAGCGGCGGTAAGCAGATATGCCAAGCTGTGTATTTCTCTTATGCTTACAGTGGTAATTGTTAAACCGTTAATAGGAATTTATAATAAGGACTTTGATATTGTTATACCTGAATTTGAGCAGCAGTCTTTTGCAGAGCAGAACACTGATATTCTTGTTGAAAGTGAATTTTCACAAAGACTTACACAACTCTTAAAAGCAGATACGGGAATTAACAGCATAGATGCTGATGCGAAGTTAAGTTATGACGAAGTAACAAGTGTAGTCATAACAGGAGCATCACAACAGCAGCAAGAGATAATAAATAATGTTTTGAAAGAAAAATACGGAATTGCAGCGGAGAAAGTAAGTTATGGAACAAATTAAAAAATTCAAATTAAACAAAAAAACCATACTTTTTTTAATTCTTGCCGGTGTGCTTCTGATGATTATCGGAGGAGGCTGGGGGAACAGCCAAGATGAAGACATATCAGCGTCTGAAGAAGTTCGTCTTGAAAATGTATTGTCTCGTATAGACGGTGTAGGAAATGTAAAGGTTATGCTTTCATACAGGGAGCAATCTAAAACCGCATTTTCTGACAAGGGTTATGCGGGTGAGTATATGGGGGCGGTAATACTTGCTGAAGGCGGTAGTGAAAGTAAAGTAAAGGAAAAAATAATTAAGGCGGTACAGGCAGTTACCGGGCTTGAAACTCATAAGATTGTAGTTTATAAGCTGGATAACTGACAACTGCCAAAATAATTATATATATGTGCATAGCACGGAAAAGGAGAAATGTTATGAAAACTAAAACAGGTAAAATCAGAAAAGCGGTGTTTAACAAACAGATTATGCTGACGGCTCTTGCTCTGGTGGTTGTTGTTGCCGGTGTTATTAACTGGAGAATAAGAGGTAACGACGAAATGATTCCAACTTCAGCCACCGATATTAAGTATGAAGAATATGAAAATGAAGATAATATTTATGGAGATTCTGTAGAAGCGGGTACTCAGTCAGATTTCTTTGCACAGCAGCGTGTGGAAAATGAAAGCAGTAAAACTAAAGAGCTTGAAATAAATAAAGAAATAGTTAATAATGAAAATTCTTCAGAAGAAAGCAAGATCAAAGCTGAGGAGGAAATTGCCCGTATTGCCAAAAGCATAGAGAGCGAAAATTCATCCGAAGGGCTTATTAAAGCAAAAGGTTATGAAGATGCTCTTGTTATGGTGGGAGCGGATACTGTTACCGTTATAGTGAAAGCTGATAAGCTTGAGGCTGAGGATGTTGCTGTTATTAAGGATATAATAGTAGGACAGACAGGTTATACGGCTGATAAAATAAAAATATCCGAAATGAATTAATAGTTTATAAATTCACTTTTTAAGCCGGGTTTATAAATATTACTGCGGCAGTTGATTTTTTCATTTCGATATGGTAAAATATGTACATCAGACAAAGAAAGGCTGGTAATGAAAATGAATGATAACATTAAGATTTCAAACGATGTAATAGCTAAAATAGCAAGCATCGCAGCTTGTGAGGTAAAAGGCATTAAAGGCCTTCACGGAGGAAATATTGTTGACGGTATCGTAAAAACTTTCTCAAAATCCGCTACGACAAAAGGTGTAGCAGTTGATATGACAAATGATAGGATTAATGTGAGCGTATCTGTGGTTGTTGAATATGGGTGCAAAATTAATCCGGTTGCTGAGAAGGTTCAGGAGCGTGTCCGTGCCGATATAGAAACAATGACCGGTATAAGTAATATTACCGTTAATGTATTTGTTGCCGGCCTGTTTATAGAAGATATGGAAGCGGCTGCTTGCGAATAATTTGTATATTATTACTGCAATAAATGACAATGTGTTTCCGAATTTAAAGGGATTTTGCAAAATGCAAAATCCCTTTTTTATCATTAGATTATATGTTTAGTTTATTACTTAGATTTATTGTCAGCTTTTTTTGTTGCCTGTGATTTTTCCGGAATGTTAAGCTTAATCTGCTCAGCTTTTTTTGCAGCAGACGCTTTTTTTACAGGAGTCTTTTTTTCGGTTTCTGCCTTTTTAACGGGAGCTGATTTTTTTACTGTGGCTTTTTTTGCCGACGGTTTTTTGTTTGCAGCTTTAAGTGCATCTGCAAGTTTTATAAAGCAATCAGTGTTTCCGCCAATTTCAATTTTTCCTTTTTCTATTGCATTTTGTGCAATTGCCGTTCCGTTAATAACTTTCATGAGTTCTGCTCTAGGAGCAGCAATAGCGGTTGTTCTGTCAATATAATCATACGGTTGTACGGAAAGCTTTCCGTCTTTATATTCAATGTAGAATATACCTCCGCAATCGTCGTCTGTCAAAGTAACCTGTATAGCGAAAAATTCATCAAAGCTGTCGGTTTTTACGCCCTTGAATTTTTCTTTTATTTTTTTAAAGGCGTCTTCGTATGTCATTGTAATCAACTCCTTGGATTTTTTTATTATATTAACATAATATCTTTACTTTGTCAACTAACAAGGAAAGCAAATTATCGCAAAATAAGAGCCAATTCGACTTGTGTGTAAAAAAGAATATACGGTTTAAAGTGGTAAAATAAAGAATAGATATAATTTCAAATTGTATGATAAAATACAGTAAAGAGGGGAGATGGTTATATGAAAAAAATTATTGCATTAGTAATTTGTATGGTTTTTGCCTTGTCGTTTGCATTGAATGTTCCGATTTATGCGCAGCAAACGGAATTATCTGAAAATTTATGCCTTAACGCAGTTTTTTCAGCACTAAATGATGATTTGACCATTGAAGGACGCTCAACCAGAGAAGGAAAACTCGGGGCTGATGGGGATCTTGACACATATTGGATGGCATACCTTTCATCTGCTAAAATAGAGCAGTATCCTTGGTTTAAAATTGATCTGGGAGAAGCATATGACATTGCATTAATTAAAATACAGGCAAGGCGTGACAGTAACAAAACCGCTGACAGAAAGAATTTTGAAGTGCAACTGTCTGACAGAGAAGATTTTGAATCATATGTAACTGTTGGAGTTCAAGGTTCGTCCTCATATGAATATAAAACATATTGGTCTACCGAGGTAAATGAAAATACAAAATATCGTTATGTAAGAATTATGAAAACTGCCAAGGAAAATCTCTCAATTTCAGAAATCGAGATATATGCTAATCTTTTACCTAAGCCTACGGCATATGATGCATCAATAAGTGGTATTCCGGTAGTTGGGAGGACATTGAAAGCTGAATATACCTATGGTCATGAAGAAGGTTATATAGAGAATGGCACTAATTTCGTTTGGTATGTATCAGATGACAGTGAGGGGTTAATCAACCCTAAGGAAGTGCAAAACTCATCATCAAAGGAATATGTGGTTACCCAGGAGGATTGCGGAAAATACATAACATGTGATATAACTCCTACTTGTATTGCTGAAGGAGAAAAGGTCGTAGGTAATACTGTTAAAGCCATTAATGGGAAGATGGCAAGGCTTTCCGCCACGGAGCCGGTAGGCCGTATATCCGCTCCTGTTTCTGGTGATATATATTCACTGGGGGATGATATAAGTCTTGAAATAGAAGCAGATAGCGGAGATGATTATATTTCAAAGGCTGAGTACTACATAGACGGTAATCTTACATATACAGCTTCTACCCATCCTTTTTCAGGACTATATGCTGATGCTGATATGGGTGACCATGAAGTATATGCAGTGCTTGAAAATTCAGTTGGTGAAACTTATACAACAGCTTCAGTTTCGTTTAATGTTTCCGAAGATCAAATTACTTATGAAAAAATAGGTACTGTACACAAGAGAGCATCAAACGAAATAGATTCAGACTGGTTCTCAATAGGGTGTGAATGCCTTGATCGAGATATGGCTGTTTATGATAATTATAAGGAATATTTAGGCAATTCCGGAGCTACCCGTGCCAGAATACAGGGTGGTTGGGCAAAATGCGAAAAGGAAAAAGGAGTGTACAGCTGGGAATGGCTTGATGATATAATTTACGATATGGCACAAAGAGGCGTGCGACCATGGGTGAATACCTGTTATGGAAATACAATTTATGAGGGTGGTGGAGGAACTACACTTTCCGGTGGCATCCCCACATCTGATGAGGCGCTTGAGGCATGGGATAATTGGGTTTATGCAATGGTCTCAAGATATAAAGATGTTGTGCATGAATGGGAAGTGTGGAATGAAGCTGACCATGGGTCTTGTACCATGAGCGAATATATCACCTTTTTTATAAGGACTTCTGATGTTATTAAATCTGCCGATCCTGATGCTAAAGTTATTGGACTTGCGTCGGCAGGTACTAATTCAAGCGTACTTAAAAGTTTTCTTTCAGGACTTAAAAGCAGAGGCAGGGTTGATGCTGTTGATATAATTACCGTACATGGATATAGCACAAACCCTGATGATAACAATTATTACACATGGAAAACAGTAATAAGCGGTTATGCAACAGAAGATCACCCCATAGCTCTTTGGTGTGGAGAGACAGGAGCTCCCGACCGTAAAGGAGGAGCCGGGGCTCTTAGCGGATGGAGCTCCAGTGAGCTAATGCAGGCAAAATGGGTTGCACGGCGTATGCTTGCAGCTAGGTCAAGAGATGTTATGCTCAGCTATTATACAATGATTGACCTTATGTATGAAAAAAATGATGACGGTTCAATAACACAAAACACAAAGGGTTTACTTAAAATAAATGATGATATGACTGTCAAATCGGTTAAACAAGGATATTACGCATATCAAAATACAGTTTCAATATTTGATAATTCCATAGTTCTTATGCCCGAATATGTATATTCGACAACCGAAACAACCAAAGACCTTCGTGTGGATGCATATCAGAATTCCGAAACAGGAAAACAGATTATAGCTACTTGGTTTAAGGACAGTGAGCCAACCAATAGTACAGTTACTACTCCTATTACATATACCGTTGAAAAAGGCAATTTTGACAACCCTGTATATGTAGATTTAAGGACGGGTGATGTTTATAAGATAAGAAAGTGGGAAAAACAGGGAGAAAGTTATACTTTTTATTATATACCGGTTTATGATTCCCCCGTTCTGATTGCTGATGCATCAACCTTTGCAATAGATTATGCAAGTGTCAACATTTCAGATCCGATTGTGACAGATGAAAATGGTGATGTAGTAGAAAGCATAACTGATGCTGAGTCAATTAATGTATGTGCATACATTAACGGCAGTTGTTCCGAAACGGCGGTTGTTACAATGATAGCAGCTTTATATGATGATAAAAATACACTCGTGTCTGTTTCGTTAGGCGCGGCAGTAGACATTACCGGATATAATGACAATAAGGCTGTTTCTTGCTGTATGACTTTAAATGAAGAGTTAAAAACAGCAAAAATGTTAAAAGTGTTTGTGTGGGATACGAATACCATAATCCCATATCTGACCACTGTTTTTAAGATGGAATTAAATTAAAATTAGCATATATTGTATATAAAGTGGGTCTCACCTCTAAATAGTGTAGGTGAGACCTGCTGTATTTTTTGAAGGGTAAAATTTATATTTCGGATAAATTTATGTGTTGTCTGTGTGAAAAATTGTGCAAATTTTTTTGAAAGTTTTGCAAAGTAGGTTGAAAAATCTGTTGTTTTAATGTAAAATAGTACGCAAGACAGAAAATTAAAGTTTTCTACTCTTTTTTGTTTTTGCATATAAATAATTGTAATTACTCTTTTCTGCAATTATAGCAGAATATTATATACCGCAAACTGAAAATACGGAAAGGATATGTGAATGTATGAAGCTTTATAACACTCTTACTCAATCTAAGGAAGAATTCGTTCCCATTAAAGAGGGAGAAGTAAAAATGTATTCCTGCGGTCCTACCGTATATAATTTTTTTCATATAGGTAACGCAAGACCTTTTATCGTTTTTGATGCTCTTCGTTCTTTCTTTGAGTATAAAGGCAACAAGGTAACAATGGTACAAAATTTTACGGATGTAGACGACAAAATGATTAATAAAGCCAATGAACTTGGCATTACCGTTGACGATCTTGCTCGGGAGTATATTGATGAATATTATACCGATGCTCAGGGTTTAGGCATAAAAAAAGCCTCTGTCCACCCTCGTGCTACCGAAAATATAGATGCGATTATTTCTCTTGTAAAGACCCTTGTTGATAAAGGCTATGCATATGAGTCAAACGGCGATGTGTATTTCTCTACCAAAAAATTTGATGAGTATGGAAAATTGTCTCATCAGCCTCTTGATGAGCTGGAAGCAGGTGCCAGAATTGATGTAAATGAGCATAAAAAGGATCCGATGGATTTTGCTCTGTGGAAGAAGCAAAAGCCCGGTGAACCTGCATGGGAAAGCCCGTGGGGAATGGGTCGCCCCGGATGGCATATTGAGTGTTCGGCGATGGCAAATAAGTACCTTGGTACAACAATAGATATACACAGCGGCGGTCAGGATTTGATTTTCCCCCATCATGAAAACGAAATAGCACAAAGTGAAGCGGCAAACGGAGAACCTTTTGC
Source organism: uncultured Eubacteriales bacterium (assembly GCA_900551345.1). Classification (GTDB taxonomy): domain Bacteria; phylum Bacillota; class Clostridia; order Monoglobales; family UMGS1388; genus UMGS1388. Next base: position 6,428 of record URVP01000025.1, on the reverse strand, counting down.
GCATTACTGGCTTCATAACGGATATATAAATGTTGATAATAAAAAGATGTCAAAGTCACTGGGCAATTTCTTTACGGTTCGAGATGTTGCCAAAGAGTTCGATTATGAAGTAATTCGCTTCTTTATGCTGTCGGCTCATTACAGAAGTCCTATTAACTTTTCCAAAGAGCTTATGGAACAGGCAAAGACGGGTCTTGACAGGCTGTATAACTGCATTGATAATTGTAATTTCCTTATGCAGTCAGCGCCTGACGGAGAAATAGATGCAGAGTTCAAAGCTAAACTTGATGCACATAAGAAAAGTTTTATCGATGCACTTGATGATGATTTTAATACTGCTCTTGCAATATCAGTTCTTTTTGAAATTTCAAAGGATACCAATATTGCTGCCCAGCATCTTACAAAGGATGGTCTCGCTTATGCCTGCGGACTTCTTAAAGAGCTTGGAGGAGTACTCAATATACTTGGCAAATCTGAGGATGAATCTCTTGACGATGAAATACAGCAACTTATTGATAAGCGACAGCAGGCAAGAAAGGAAAAGAATTTTGCTCTTGCTGATGAAATTCGTGACACTCTTTCTGCAAGAGGAATTATACTTGAAGATACACCTGCCGGTGTAAAATGGAAAAGAGGATAAATATTTGCTTAGTTTAAATGACATGTTTGAAGTAACACCCGAGGGGGCGGAGCGCTTATCCCCCCTGGTTCTTGCTTTTGTAGGCGATACCGTTTATGACCTGTTTGTAAGAACCATGCTTGTTACATCTTCAACCAACGGTGTGGATAAACTTCATAAAACTGCGACAAAATATGTATGCTGTGCCGCCCAATCAGATAGCTTCAGGCGAATAGAAGAAATGCTTTCCGAAAAGGAAATGTCAGTTTTTAAAAGAGGGCGCAATGCCAAGTCCCATCCGCCGAAAAACGCTGATACGGCTCAGTACCATAATGCAACCGGTCTGGAAGCTTTAATAGGATACTTATTTCTCAGCGGAAATTCCGAGCGACTATATGAAATAATGAAAATTATATTGAAAACAAATGAGGACTTGCATTAAAACACAGATAATAAGCGGTTATGATAAAACATAGTTTGATTTAGCTGCTTTAACCAATCATAAATTATTTTTAGGAGGCTACGGATTAGATGAATAACAATACTAATCTGCCATTAACAGCCGCATACATAAGAAGATATGTGGTGGAAGAGGTTTATAACGCACAGGCAGGGCACCCGGGAGGATCGCTCGGAATAGCAGAACTTATTACAGCTCTTTATTTCGACGAAATGAATGTGGATCCTGCTAACCCCACGGATGAAAACCGTGACCGTTTTGTTCTTTCAAAAGGTCATTGCTCACCGGCTCTTTATGCCGCCCTTGCCCTTAAAGGTTTTTTTCCGGTTGATGATTTGAAAACATTCCGCAGGATAGACAGCTATCTTCAAGGACACCCAAGTATGAAGGATGTTCCCGGCGTTGATATGTCAACTGGTTCTCTTGGTCAGGGTGTATGTGCAGCTGTCGGAATGGCATATGCAGGTAAGCTTGATGGTAAAGATTACAGAGTGTACTCAATACTTGGAGACGGGGAAATACAAGAAGGACAGGTTTGGGAAGCCGCTATGTTTGCTCCCCATTATAAACTGGACAACTTGTGTATAATAATTGATAATAACGGTCTTCAGATCGACGGTAATGTATCAGATGTTATGAATGTTTCATCAATTGCCGACAAGTACAGAGCTTTCAATTGGAATGTGGTTGAAATTGACGGACATGATTTTGAGGAAATAAAAACTGCATTTAAAATTGCAAGGGAAACTAAAGGAAGACCTACTGCAATTATAGCAAAAACTATTAAAGGCAAAGGCGTATCATATATGAACAACAATGCTTCGTGGCACGGATGTGCTCCTAAAACAGAGCAGTATGAAATAGCAGTTAAGGAACTTAATGATGAGATTGTAAAACTTGGGGGTGAAGCAATATGAACATAGGCGAAACAAAGAGTACAAGGGCAGCATACGGAGAAGCTTTGGCTGAATTCGGCTCTCAGGAAAACATCGTTGTTATGGATTGTGATTTATCTAAGTCAACAATGACTTGTAAATTTCAGGAAGCTTACCCCGACAGGTTCATAAATACAGGTATTGCAGAAGCAAATATGATGTCTGTTGCTGCAGGCCTTGCATCTTGCGGTAAAGTAGTTTTCACCAGCTCTTTTTCAATGTTTGCTGCGGGCAGAGCTTATGAACAGGTAAGGAACTCTATATGCTATCCCGAACTTAATGTTAAGGTTGCCGCATCTCATGCGGGTTTGACCGTGGGAGAAGACGGCGCTTCTCACCAGATGATAGAGGATATTTCTCTTATGAGAACCATTCCTAATATGACCGTTGTTTCTCCGGCTGACGCTGTTGAAGCACGGCTCGCCGTAAAAGCTGCAATCGATACTGACGGTCCGTTTTATATCAGACTGGGCAGACTGCCGTTTCCGATTATCAATGATGAAAAGACATACAAATTTGAACTTGGAAAGGGCATTACTGTAAAAGACGGCAGTGATGTTACGATTATCGCAACAGGTTATATGGTTAGTAAGTCAATTGAAGCTGCTGAAATACTTAAAGAAAAAGGTATCGACGCAAGAGTTATTAATATTCATACAATAAAACCTATTGATAAAGAAATTATAATAAAAGCGGCAAGTGAAACCAAAGGCATTGTGACGGTAGAAGAGCATAATGTAATGGGAGGTCTTGGAAGTGCCGTTGCGGAAGTAACTTCACAATATGCACCATGCAGAATTTCTTTTGTAGGCGTACAGGATAAGTTCGGTAAATCGGGTAAGCCTGCTCAGCTTCTTGAAGAATACGGTCTTACTCCTGAAGAAATAGCAAAACAAGCGGGGGCAATGCTTTAATGCTGAATAAGCGTAATACTTTTGGTTTAAAATGTTTTTAAACACCTTTTCTCCAATATTTATAATATTTTGAAAGGATAATGTATTATGTTTGATAATGAAAATGAAAAATATGCAAAAGAAAATGAGAACGAGACAAATCCGGTAGATACACAAAGAGATGAATCAGTTTATGAAAATTCTGTAGATGAAAGCGGTCCTATTGATACGCAGTTTACAGAAAAATCAGATGACGAAGAAACTAATATGTCTGATGCGGTACAGGAACAAGAAGTCCTCAATTTAGGCTTTGATAATAATGCTTCTTCAGACGGAACAACCACATATTATAAGAAGAATAAAAAACGCCCCAATATTTTCGCTGCATGTTTAATATCCGTACTTGCAACAGCAATATTAATATTTGGCGGTATTAATGTGTCGGAATATGTTTTTTCTAATATGAGCGATGGGCATACCGGTTCTAATATTGCGTCTCAGCAGGGAAACAAGGGGCCTAGCAAGGCAAGTACACTTGAGCAGCTTGCAAAAAAAGACGGCTCTGAAATGTCAATAGTTGATATTGCCAATAAAGTAGGTCCTGCCGTTTGCGGTATTACCACATCTCAGCAGGTGCAATCTTTGTTTGGTACACAGGTTGCTGAAGGAAGCGGTTCCGGAATAATTATTTCTGAGGATGGATACATTGTTACAAATCAGCATGTTATAGAAAACGCTGATTCAGTCACAGTTATACTAAGTACCGGTGATGAGTACGAAGGAACGGTTGTAGGGCAGGATGTAAGCACTGATTTGGCAGTTGTAAAAATTGATGCGTCAAATCTTCCGGTTGCTGAGTTTGGTTATTCAAACGAACTTGAAGTAGGAGAACTTGCCATTGCAATAGGTAACCCATTAGGACAGGAATTTGCAGGCTCAGTAACGGTAGGTGTGATAAGTGCACTCAACAGAACAGTAACTTTGGAAAACAGGTCATATACATTGATACAAACTGATGCTGCAATAAATTCAGGTAATTCAGGCGGCGCTCTTGTTAACAGTTTCGGTCAGGTAATCGGAATAAACTCTCTTAAAGTTTCTTCGGCTGAAGGACTTGGATTTGCAATACCTATTGATATTGCAAAACCCATTATTGAAGAACTCATTGCCAACGGCTCTATTACAGGCAGACCTGTTATAGGTGTTTCCCTTAGGGAAATTACTTCTACAATGTCAGAAGAGTACGGAGTACCGGAAGGATTATATGTTGTATATGTAACAGAATTCAGCGCAGCTGAAAAAGCCGGCATTATGCAGTCTGATGTTATAGTAGAGGCTGACGGTCAAAAGGTTTCTACCGTTGCAGAACTTAACGCTATAAAAAATCAGAAGCGTGCGGGAGATACAATCACATTAAAAATAAAACGCTCACAAAGTAATAATTTCAGCTCCAAGTGGGAGGAAAAAACAATTGATCTTGTTCTTGGAGAAGAAACAAGTGCACAATAAAAATGTTCTAAAAGCCTGCTAAGCATTTGCTTGCAGGCTTTTCAGATATATTAAGTTATAATAACTTCACATATTAAAAATGTATTAATTAAGTTTTAATGGCAAATATAGATTATAGAAATTTATGAGACAGAAAATCCAATTAATCTGGAAAAACGGTGATACAAATGAAACTTATTTTAAGTGATAAGCCTTTAAATATTTCAATTAGTGACAGTGACACAAAATTCATAGATTTGTCTTCATTAAAAATATCAAATTGTCTAGGTTGTTTTGGATGTTGGACAAAAACACCGGGAAAGTGTGTCATTCGTGACGACGCTGTAAAAGTATATCCGCTTATAGCTAAAAGCAGCAAGATTATCTATATAAGCCGCATTAAGTATGGTGGTTATGACAGTGTAATGAAAACCATGCTGGAACGGGCCATTCCCATCCAAAAGGCGTTTATTCGTATACACAATGGAGAAACACATCATGTGCAGCGTGATGTTAAAGCAAAAAAAGCCGTTATTATCGCTTACGGAGATATTGACCGTGAAGAAAAAGAAATTTTTAAAAGTCTAATCGGCAGAAATGCTTATAATATGAATTTTGAAAGTTACAAAGTAATTTTTACTCAGGAACAAATGCTCGAAAAAATTGTTAATGATGAGGTGTCAAAATGGAAAAAATAATTATATTAAACGGAAGTCCCAGAGCACCGAAATCAAATTCAAAAGGATATGCTTATTTGTTTTCAAAATACAGCAAATTTACTACTCAATATTTTGATATAACTAAAACTAATCATAAAGAATTGTGCAGTAAAATGAATGAATTTTCTGATGTTCTGTTCGTTTTTCCTCTCTACGCAGACAGTTTGCCCGTTACACTTCTTAATTTCCTTAAAACATTGGAAAAGAACCCTCCTAAAAATAAGCCTGTTGTTTCTATGATCATTAATTGCGGTTTTATTGAAAGCAGACAGAACGATATTGCCGTTAAAATGATAAAGCTGTTTTGCAAACAAAATGGGTATTCTTTTGGCAGCGTTTTAAAAATTGGAAGTGGAGAGGCTATATTAGACACACCGTTTAAGTTTTTGGTGGAACGCAAAATTAAAAAAATAGCTGAATGTGTTTGTGAAAAAAAACACAAAACATTAAAAGTTACCATGCCTCTTCCCAAAAGAACATTTATATCTGCTTCAACTAAATTTTGGCTGGAATACGGACAAAAATACGGTGTTACGAGAGAAGAAATGGATACTATGGAAATTGAATCGCTATAATAATTTATACAGAAATATAAGTTTCGTAATAGATTTTTTAGCCTGAACAATGCTTTTGTTCAGGCTTTATTTAATTAATCTAAAAATTTAAAAAGAAAAGCTATGTAAAAAATGAAAAAATTATTTAAAAACTATTGACAAACACTTATATCTAGTGTATTATCTGTAGTAGTACAGATAATATATAAAACGGAGGAGGGAGAGCATATATGATTCAGTTGGATTATGGAGATCACAGGCCGCTATATGAGCAGATTAAGGAAAAAATCAAAGAACTCATCATCAGCGGCATACTTAAGGAAGAGGATAAAATACCCTCTGTAAGAGAGTTAGCAGGAAGTTTGGCGATAAACCCCAATACCATTCAAAAAGCGTATCGGGATTTGGAGACAGAAGGGTATATTTATTCTGTCCGAGCTAAAGGGAGCTTTGTAACACCTCAGACAGAAGTTGTCAAGAAAAGCGATACAGATGAAATCATGACTGATTTTAAAACTATGCTGTCAAAAATGAAATTTATTGGCATAACTTATGCACAAGTTAATGCTGCCGTAGAGGATGAATTTTTAAAAGGGGAGGATAAAAAATGATAATGGCAACAAATGTGGTAAAAACATTTGGAGATATTCGAGCTTTGGACGGGCTTAATATTAATGTAAAAAGCGGATCGGTTTACGGCCTGATAGGTCCGAACGGCGCCGGCAAGACTACCATTTTAAAGATTCTGTCCGGGGTTTAT
>URVP01000024.1 GCA_900551345.1 uncultured Eubacteriales bacterium | reverse complement strand
TCTCCAAACTGTACATTACATTCAGTGTCTAAAATGTTTTGATTGTAGAACAGCTCTGTTTTTTGACAGCGTCTGTCGACATCGCTGCCTCGCTCTATTATCACAGGGCAGTAACCATGTTCTGCCAGATAGTATGCTGCGAACAGACCCGCAGGCCCCATACCCACGATTACGGGAGGAGCACCGAGCTTTTCACGTCCGGCTGCAATACTGCGCTTTTTGTCTGATTCAGGATTAATAATTACCGAATAAACAAAATGCACATTGCCCTTTCTTGCGTCTACGGCTTTTTTTATTATTTTATAAGAATATGCTTTTTCGCCGCATTTCTTCTCTGCTTTTTGTATAAGCTCATCAATGGTATGGTCAAGAGGCATTGAAATATTATCCACCTTTTTCATCAAGGCTTCACCACATCCACATGAACCGTTACCGTCTCCATTCCTGACTGAGTTATTATATCTTTGGGAATTTCCAGTTTAAGTTCCAAGTCACAAGACGAATATATAGAATCTGCATTTATCGGTTCTGTTTCTATACTGTCGATATTGTCAAGGAGATCTTTATCTCCCACCAAAGTTATCTCCTTATAAACTGTAGGTGAAGCCGTAAGGCGTTTCTCTGTGTCGTTTAAAATAGGCACCGTAACTTTTACGGTTTTAGCATATCCTATGGTACACATCGCCTCAACTTTTGAAGGTGTAATTTCTATTAAATCGCTGCTGACCTCTACACCGTTGGCTGACAGCAGCACAAGGTCTGACAATGTACTGATACTTGATGAAGCGCCGCTTACATCAAGCGTAGCCTGAGCCGAATTTACGGTTCTGATGATAGACTCCGGTCCCTTGATAGTAACCGTTTCTTCACTGACAAGTTCATTTGTATATACATATCCCGTCTTAGGAGTACCGGTAACAACAAGGTTTACGTCCACCGTCTGGGTTGAAACCGCATCAACCGTAATTTTTATGCTCTTTTGGCTTTTACTTACAAGAGTAACACCCTCCGCAGGCAGCTTTATTGAGATGGGTATTTCATACACCCCTTCCTCAGCATAATCCTTAAGGTCTATAAGAGCGGTAATATTTTCATTGTTAATCTGCTTAAGAGTACTTCTTTCGCCTCGTAGTTTTACATCCACCATCATGGTCTGGTCATTTATGACCACAAGGTTATTATCGGTAAGAGCCTGAATATCAGAATAAACAACCGGAATATTACGGATAGTAATTTCTATTTCAGGATTCAGTATAATCGCAACATAAAACCACAAAAGGAACGCAAGACATAAAGAAAATATCATTTTGATTTTACTGTTATTCAAAAAGTTTTTCAATTTAAAGCTCCTTTCTGTTTTACATTCTGATTAATCATTTATTTTGTATCCGTATCTGCCATTATACGCCCTATAAACTTGGGGGGGCGAGGTTTTCCGTTAGGTGCATTTTCTTCAGGAATCATAAGTTTCACAAGAGCCTTGCGAAGGGAGTCTTCAGTAAGATTTCTGGTAAGGGCACCTTCCACAGCAAGAGAGATTTTTCCCGTTTCTTCTGAAACCACAACTACTACAGCGTCGGAGTTTTCACTCATGCCGATTGCCGCACGATGCCTTGTCCCCAGCTCTGAATCCAGATTTGTATTCTGTGTAAGAGGAAGCACGCATGCAGCAGAATGCACTCGTCCGTCTCTTATTACAACCGCTCCGTCATGCAGCGGAGTATTGGGGATAAATATATTTATAAGCAAACCTTCGCTTGTAACACTGTCAATTCGTACACCTGAATTAACAATATCGCCAAGTTTTGAATTTCTTTCAAACACGATTAGACATCCGATCTTTACGGAGGACATATGTCCGCAGGCACGGCTTACTTCATCGCAAACTTTTTTTAGCTGTGTAGAGTCCACATTCTGACCAAAAATTTTAGTGCGGATTGTTGCAGTTCCCACCTTTTCCAAAGCTCTTCTGAGTTCGGGCTGAAAAATAACAACGAGAGCCACAACACCGACCTGCAATGTATTTTTGAGCACATAATTTATAGTATAAAGTTCAAGCCAGTCACTTACAAACATTATAATCAAAAGGAACACTATTCCTTTTACAAGCTGCATGGCACGGGTTTCATGGATAAAGCCAATGAGTTTGTAAAATATATATGCAACGATCAGAATATCAAGCAGATCCTGCAGTCTGAAATATCCGCTGTAGTTTGATATGTAGTATTGAAGTGCTTCAATAACCTGAGCAAACATCTGTGCTTCACCCCCGTTTTTTATTTTTATAAAAATACAGACATTAATAATTTAACTTTCAAATAGGATAAATGAATGTATAAAAGGTTTAATAAACAAAAATAATATTTCTAATTTTTTACTATCTATCTGCTTATATATAATATCCGTTATATTATACACTATATCACATTTTTTTTAAAGTGTTTTGAGAAAAAAAATCAAATTTTTTTAGCAGAGCGCTTAATGTAATTGTTTTTTTGCATAACATGTGTTAAAATATAAAAAAACAACCGGAGGTATCACGGCTTGATATATTACGAAAAAGAATTGAAAAAAGATTATAAATTCAAAGGGAACATAATAAATCTTCGTGTGGATACAATAGAGCTGCCTGATGGAAAAGCCGCCACAAGAGAGATAGTAGAACACAGCGGCGGGGTAGGTGTTGCCGCAATTGACAAAGACGGAAAAATTTATCTTGTTCGCCAATATAGACGCCCCATCGACAGAGACCTTCTTGAAATACCGGCAGGAAAGCTGGACAAAGGAGAAGATCACCGCCTCGGCGCCGTAAGAGAGCTTAAAGAAGAAACAGGACTTACCGCTGGAAAACTCATATATCTGTCTGCCACCGAACCGTCTCCGGGATATACTAATGAAATAATACACCTGTATCTTGCATTGGATTTAACAAGAGGAGAAGCAGAGCCTGATGAAGGGGAGTTTTTAAATGTTGAAACATACAGTCTTAATCAGGCATTGGAAATGATAAAAAACGGTGAAATAACTGACGGAAAAACAATTAATGCCATATTGATAGCAAAAGAATATTTAAAATAATCATAACTCAAAATATCCCATATATTGCCTTTTAGCGAAGGGAATAATATTAAATCACTCCAATAAAATAAGTATTGGGGTGATTTTTTTGCTTAAAGTATACTTTCTTTCCATCAAAAGGACTGCCGTTTTTTTCGCAATTGCCGCTATATCTGCGGCAGCCATTGTTTCCTTTGCAGCTAACAGGAAAACCGCAAAGCTTGCCGTAATTATTGATGATTTCGGACTGGCAAGAGCAGGAATAGATGAAATAATGGATTACGACGAGCCCATTACGTTTGCTGTAATGCCCCTTCTGGAATACAGTGCCAAGGATGCCAAAAACGCTTTAAAGAACGGGCACGAAGTAATAATTCACATTCCTCTACAATCACAAAAAAATGATAATCCGTCATGGGTGGGTCCATATGTAATAAACACAAACTTTTCACAAGAGCAGGTTGCGCAAAGAATAGACAAATTTTGCAAATCCATGCCTCAAGCAGTAGGTGCCAACATACATATGGGCGCCCTAGGGAGCACCGACGAAACTATAGTAACGGCGATGCTTACCCGGCTAAAAGAAAAAAATATGTTTTTTATAGACAGCAAAACTCATCCAAAATCAGTATGTGATAAAGTAGCAGCCAAGCTTGGCATACCTTTTTATGAAAATGATATATTTTTAGAAATAGAGGGACACACGAAAGAAGCCGTAAAAAGTCAGCTGTTGAAAGCGGCACAAATTGCTTTAAAAACAGGAGAATGCATGGCTATAGGTCATGTTGGAGCCGAAGGGGGCACAAACACGGTTCAAGCTATAAAAGAAATTACTCCCGAAATAAAAAAGATGAATGTAGAGTTTGTATATGCTTCAGAACTAATAAAATGAAGAAGCAACAGTTTAAATATGCCTATATATAGTATGTCTCTGTATACCAAACACAAATTATGGAAGATAAAAAAAATATTAAATTTTTTGTGATTTTTTGTCCTTTTGCACTTTATTTTTTCGTCAAAATGGTATATAATTCTATATAAGGTTATACTTGGGGCGAATGTCTCATTTTACACAGAAGGGGAGTACTAATGAAAACCGGTAAAGCAGATATCAAAATTAACGGTAAAACATACACCATAACAGGAGAAGGTTCTCAGGCATATCTTGAAAAACTAGCCTTAATGGTGGACAAAAAGGTAAAGGCACTTTTGGAAAACGACAGAATGATGCCTATAGACCTGGCATCCATACTGGCTGCCATAAATATTGCGGATGATTATCATAAAGCACGAGCAGAAATCACAGAGCAGAAGAAAAAGACTAATGTATGTATGGACGAGCTTACCGAAGCAAAAACAGAGATTAATAATCTGAAAATAGAAAATGAAATGCTCAAATTACAACTCGAAAAGATGAAAAAAAATGGGGAAAATTGAATTATTGTCACCGGCAGGAAGCTTTGATTCATTAAAAGCGGCCATCGGGGCAGGAGCAGATGCAGTTTATTTTGCCGGGAAAGAATTTGGTGCCCGCAAATACGCCGCAAATTTTAACGATGAAGAAATTAAAGAAGCTATAAAGTACTGCAAAACCCGCAAAGTCAAGTCATATATAACCGTCAATACCCTGGTTTCTGACAGAGAAATTAAAAATCTCTGCCATTTTTTAGAACTTATTTACTGTGCCGGGGCAGACGGTGTTATTGTACAGGATTTAGGAGTGGCAAAAATAATTAAAGATTTCCTTGGGGACATGCCCTTGCACGGAAGCACACAGATGACAGTTTGCACTCCGGACGGAGCAAAGCAGCTTGAAAAACTGGGATTTCAGCAAGTGGTTCTTTCAAGAGAGCTGTCAAAAGAGCAAATTCTACAAATTCGCAATAGTACTGACTTAAAAATAGAAATATTCGCTCACGGAGCATTGTGCGTATGTTATTCCGGTCAGTGCCTTATGAGCAGCATGATAGGCGGCAGAAGCGGAAACCGAGGCTGCTGTGCACAGCCATGCAGAATGAAATACACTTTAAACGGCAGACAGGGAGCAATGCTCAGTCTCAAGGACTTATCACTAATCCGTCATGTGAGCGAACTTTATGAAATCGGCGTTGACAGTATCAAGATAGAAGGGCGTATGAAAGGTCCCGAATATATATCGGTTGTAACATCCATCTATCGTAAGGCTCTAGACGGCAAAGATGTAACCGAAGAAGATATTTCGCTTCTTGAAAGTATTTTTTACAGAGGCGGTTATACTGACGGATATTTTACAAACAATAAGACTGAGGATATGTATGCGCTTGATAAAGATGAAAATCCATACCTCAGGCAAAAGAAGTATTTTATGCCTCCTGAAAAGAAATCGGAGTGCATCTGGAAGGGCAGAAACCATATAAGTGTAACGCCTCCTTCATACAAAGCTAAAAACAGAAAAGGCATCTCTCTTTCGTACAGAGTAAAAAATGCCGATCAGCTCAAAGCCGTTTTGCAAACCGAGTACAAAAGCTTGTATGCTCCGGCAGGTCTTATAAGTAAATATGCCTCCTCCCTTGATTTATCTAAAGTCGTATGCACACTGCCAAGACTTGATATGGACAAAAACCTTATGCAGAACATAAAAAGCTTAGGGGTTGAAAAGGCAATGGCATCAAACATAGGACAGATTTTACCTCTTAAAGAAATGGGTTTTAAGGTAATAGGAGATTTTACTCTCAACATATACAACTCAACAGCACTCAGAATGTACAAAGAAATGGGGCTTTGGGCATCATGCCTTTCACAGGAGCTGATGCTTGCTCAAATCAGGGATATAGACAAGTGCATGCCTGTATATGCTCTTGCATACGGAAGAATTCCTCTTATGTATATAGAAAACCCACCTAAGGGTAAAATACTCACGGACAGGCATGGAATTTCATTTCCCATAGACGGACACGAAATATTTAACAGCACCCCTCTTTACATGGCGGACAAAATATCGGATATGAACGAGACAGGCATAAGGGAAGGTATAATCATGTTAACCACGGAAGATTATGCTCAAAGTAATGCAGTTATTAAAGCATTTAATCAGAAATTACCACCAACAGGAAAATTCACAAGAGGAAAATACTATAAAAATTAGCCGAAAGGATGAAAATAAATTGAAAGTAGGAATAAAATACCTATCCGATAAATACGGGAAAGAACTGAAAAAACCTACATACGCAACAGAAGGCTCTGCAGGATTGGATCTGCCTGCATGCATAGATGGAGCCGTTACATTAAACCCCGGAGACAGAACAGCAATTCCCACTGGCATAGCTATCGAGCTTCCGTCCCCCGACTATGTTGCATATGTATTTGCAAGAAGTTCCCTGGGACTGAAAAAGGGTATAACGCTGCCTAATGCAGTAGGAGTAATCGACAGCGATTACCGGGGTGAAATAAAAGTTGCCCTTACCAACATTTCGGATGAACCGTACACAATTAATCCCGGTGAACGCATTGCACAGCTTGTAATAGCTCCGGTTATCAAAGCTGAATTTGAAGAAAAAGACGAACTTGAACAAACACAGCGAGGCAGCGGAGGATTTGGGTCAACAGGCAAGCTGTAAAAAAAGACAGTTTAAATGACACCACATTATAAACGCCCCAACAGATATATACGAAAGGACCGTGAGATAAAATGTTTTCAAGATTTTCAAAAGATATAGGAATCGACCTGGGTACTGCAAATACTCTTGTGCATGTAAAGAATAAGGGTATAGTGGTGCGTGAACCGTCAGTTGTTGCGGTAAACAGCTTTACAAATGAAGTACTGGCGGTAGGAAATGACGCAAAAGAAATGCTGGGAAGAACTCCGGGAAACATAGTTGCCATGCGTCCCATGAAAGACGGAGTTATAGCGGATTTTGACAAGACTCAGGCGATGCTTCGGTATTTTATACAAAAAGCAATACCAAACAGCAAATTTGTTAAACCCAGCGTTATAGTATGTATCCCCTCAGGTGTCACTGAGGTCGAAAGGCGTGCGGTTGAAGATTCGGTTATGCAGGTAGGGGCAAAAGAAGCTTTTCTTATTGAAGAACCCATGGCGGCAGCTATAGGTGCAGGTCTTCCCGTAGAAGAACCAACGGGCTGTATGGTAGTTGACATCGGGGGCGGCACAAGCGAAGTTGCGGTTATCTCACTGGGAGGTATTGTAACAAGCAAATCCCTGCGTGTTGCCGGTGACGACCTGGACGAAGCAATTATTCAGTATATACGCAAAAATCATAATCTTTCAATCGGAGAGCGTACGGCGGAACAGGTTAAATTTGAACTGGGCTCCGCATATCCCGTAGGTGAAGAATCAACAATGGATATTAAAGGCAGAGATATTCTTACGGGACTTCCGAAAACAATAACAATAACCACGGCAGAAGTACGCATAGCTCTGCGTGAAGAAGTATATGCGATTATAGATGCCATTAAGACAACTTTGGAGAGAACACCGCCTGAACTTGCTGCAGATATTATGGAGAGAGGAATTATGCTCACAGGCGGAGGTGCAATGCTTCCGGGTCTTGACATGCTTGTAAGTGAAGAAACTGGAATACCGGTAAATGTGGCCGCTGAGCCTTTGGACTGCGTAGTAATGGGAACGGGAAAGGTTCTCGAGGAAATCGGTACTCTTCGCAACACAATAGTTTCATCGAAATCACCAAGGAGATAAGAATCATCCGTTATGAATGGGCTGTTTAACAAAAGAACAATTATAATATTGGTAATTATAACCGTACTTCTGCTTTTGATGACGGCTTTTATGCGTGCGGGCAGAACTGAAACAACTTTTATGGAAGGTGCAGTCAATACTGTTTTGGCCCCATTTCAAAAAGTCATATCCGGAGCAAGCAGCGGTATAAACAGCTTTTTTGGATATTTTGGAAGCGTAAAAGATCTAAGAGAAACCAACGAAAAGCTTACCAAAAAAATCGCAGAATTGGAAAATGAAAACCGTACTCTTGAAGGGTACAAAGCAGAAAACCAAAGACTTAAAGAGCTTTTAGACCTGGGCAACAGCCTTACGGACTATGATACTGTGACCTGCAAAGTAATTGCTAAAGACTCAGGTAATTGGTTTGATACCTTTACTGTGGATAAGGGAAAATCAGACGGTATAAAAGTTAATCAGAATGTCATGACAAACGGCGGTCTTGTGGGGCGTGTATACGAGGTAGGCGGCAGCTGGGCAAAGGTAATATCTATAATTGATGAATCCAGCTCTCTAGGCTGCTGTATAAGCAGAACAGGTGATATAGCAGTAATTGAAGGCGATTTGGAACTTGCTGACCAAGGGCTATGCAAACTTTCCTACATGTCCTCAGGCTCAGGAGCAGCTGTAGGCGACACGGTAGAAACTTCAGGACTTGGCGGTATATACAAAAAAGGTCTGCTGATAGGGAAAATCAAAGAACTTCACACCGACACCCAAGGCTTGACGCAATATGCCGTAATAGAACCGGCGGTGGATTTTTCAAAAATCTCAGAGGTTCTTGTAATAACAAATTAATCTGTCGGGAGCAGCACAAAAATATGACTCGTTTTAAATATCTGTTTATATCCATACTTATATGCACACTTTTACAAACCACACTTATTGAACATGTGGCAGTATTTGGCGTAAAACCATTGCTTTTGGTAGGTGTAAGTGTGTGTGCCGTGCTTAACTTCGGACTTATACCCGGTACTGTATGCGGTCTTATTTGCGGCCTTATAATGGACATAACAAGCGGACGCGGAGTAGGTTTAAGTGCTTTGCTTCTAATGTATATATGCATAGGATGCGGACTTCTGTGTCCCAGAATATTCAAAGACAAAATCGGTGTGGTAATACTATTTACTTTTATATCCGCCTTTTTATATGAATTTTTATATTCTTTTTTCCTTATATTCGTATGGGGAAAAGCAAGTCTTAGCTTTATCTTAATAAAAAAATTACTGCCCGAAACCATTTATACGGCAGTTTTTGCAATACCTATATTTTTTATTTTTAAAAGGGTGAAAAGCACCGAATGGACCAACAGCTGAAAAAACGATTTACAATTATATATATAATAATCGGTGTTATCTTCGTTCTTATATGCTCTCAGCTTTTTCGTCTGCAAGTAATAGAAGGTGAAAAATACCGTACCCTCGCCGAAAACAGACTGTTCACAACTGAACCTGTTAAAGCCCCGAGAGGAGAAATTTTTGACAGAAACGGATTGCCGCTTGTTACAAACCGTATTGGTTTCGGCGTAAGTTTCCGAAAAGAATTCATTGAAGAAGATAATCTTAACAGCCTTATACTATCCGTAATTAACACTTTCAGACAGACGGGCGATGGATATACCGACACTCTGCCCGTAACGCTTGAAAGTCCTTTCACTTATATTTTTTCGGGAGCTTCAGATAAAGAGGCGGAAGAAAACAAAGATAAATTCCTTGAAAATCTTGAGCTGAATACCGACACAACGCCTACCCAGCTTATAAACTATTATGTAGAAAAATATGAAATTGACAAAAGCCTTTCACCCACGGACAAAAGAGCCATAGCCGGTGTAAGGTACGAAATGGAAAATCACCTGTTTTCCAACAGTACGCCATATACATTTTCAAACGATGTGAGTATGAATACGGTTACAATTCTTAAAGAAAACAGCGATGTTTTTAAAGGAGTAACCATAACCGTTGACCCTATCAGAGAATACACATACGGCACTCTTGCCAGCCATATTCTGGGCAGAGTGGGCGTTATTTCTAAAGAAGAATATGATGAAAAAACTGCTCAAGGGAAACAATACAGATTAAACGACACAATAGGCAAGGACGGAATTGAACAATATCTTGAAGATTATCTTAAAGGTAAAGACGGGGCTTCTGCCATTTATAAAAATTTAAGCGGTAATCTAAGTCAAACCCTGTCAGAAACAAGTCCGGAAACAGGAAATTATGCAGTTCTTACCATAGATGCAAAGCTGCAGCAGGTGTTGGAGAAATCACTGGAAGAAACAATAAAGAAAATTCAAAACGAATTCAGCGACGCACAAAGCGGAGCTGCCGTTGTTATGGATGTAAAAAGCGGTGATGTGCTTGCAATGGCAAGTTATCCCACCTATAATATAGACACATTTAACGAAGATTATCAGTCACTTATCGAAGACCCTCTTCATCCTCTATGGAACAGGGCAATAGGCGGAGCATATGCACCTGGTTCTACTTTTAAAATACTTACGGCGGTTGCTGCACTCAGCGAAGGGGTGGTTACCGAAGACGAAACCATAAACGATACGGGTGTGTACAAATACTATTCCGATTACCAGCCCAGGTGTTGGGCATATGCACAGGGAGGTCACGGCAAACAGAATGTAACTCAGGCTCTGATGAACTCATGCAACTATTACTTTTACGAAGTCGGCAGAAGATTGGGAATAGACAATTTAGATAAATATGCAAAGCAATTCGGTCTTGGCGAAAAAACAGGTATTGAAATATCAGGAGAAATCGAAGGAATACTCGCCTCCAAAGAATACCGAGAAAAAATCGGAAGTGTGTGGTACCCCGGAGATACACTTCAAGCAGCTATAGGGCAATCTGATCATATATTCACCCCAATACAAATGGCAAGCTATATTGCAACACTTGCAAACGGAGGTACGAGATACAAGCCTCATCTGGTGGAAAGCGTAAAAGATTATACTGATGATTCCACTGTATTCTCTACCGAAGATAAAATCGTAGATACCGTAGACATGGATAAAAGCGTTTACGAAGCGGTAATACAAGGTATGATGGATGTTGCCGAATCGGGAACAGCTGCAAGTATATTTAAAAATTACAGCATAAAGGTTGGATGTAAAACAGGTACGGCAACCGTATCAAGCGGTAACGATAACGGTATTTTTGTTGCCTTTGCCCCTTTGGATGACCCTCAGATTGCAGTTGTTTCAGTAATAGAGCACGGCGGACACGGAAGCTATCTTGGTTCAATCGCTAAAGATGTGTTTGATGCATATCTTATAGCAGACACGCAGGTAGATAAAATTCCTCAGAAAAACACACTTATTCCTTAAAGGAGATAAATATGTCACAGATAATTACAATAGCATCAGGGAAAGGCGGCACAGGTAAAAGCAGCTTTGCAGCAGGCATAGCCAAATCCTTATGTGAATTGGGCAAAAAAACTGTTCTTATAGACGCAAACATAGGTCTTCGATGCCTTGATATAATGCTCGGTGTTGACGACAAAGTTCTGTACACTTTTGCAGATGTGGAAGAAGGCATATGTTCTGCTTCTGATGTTATGATAGACTGCGGAGGATTTATGCTTATATCCCCTCCGCAGAACGGCAAATGTTTACATATTAACAGAAATTTTTTAATAAAATTCTGTAAAGACTTGCAAAATTCCTTCGATTTTATTATAATAGATTCTGTTAGCGGGATTTCAGAGAATTTTCATGCTGCCGTATCGCCGGCAGACAAGGTTATACTGGTTACCGAACCAACGCTTGAATCTATACGCTGCACAGATAGAGCGGCAGCCGCCGCTGAAGAAAGTGGTATAAACAGCCTTCATCTTGTTATAAGCAAGGTTAATCCGGAACAGATAAAAAAAGGAAAACAATGCAAAATAAGTACAGTTATAGATATGCTTGGCATTAATACAATTGGTATAGTGCCCGACTTTAATACAAAAAACAAAAAGAGTACCACCTCCGCTGCATATAAAAATATTGCAAGGCGAATTGTTGGTGAGAAAGTGCCTCTTGCGGAGATTTAATTTTTTTGAAGGGAATGAAAAAGATGAACATTGCAATTACAGCACATGACAAAAAGAAAGAACTTATAGTAGACTTTTGTATTGCATACTGCGGAATTCTAAGCAAACATAATTTAGTTGCGACAGGAACAACTGGATCATTGATAAGTGAAGCCACCGGACTTAATGTGCAAAAATTCCTTTCAGGTCCTCAGGGAGGCGACCAGCAGATTTGTGCAAGAATCGCATATAACGAAATTGACATGGTTATTTTCTTCCGTGACCCACTCAGTGCTCAGGGTCATGAACCGGATGTGAATACTATGATAAGACTGTGTGATATACACAATATTCCCATAGCAACCAATGTTGCTACAGCAGAAGTCCTGGTACAAGGCCTTGCACGAGGCGACCTTGACTGGCGTGACATAGTAAATCCAAAAGACTGATATTAAAATAGGGTATATAGACAAAATCATATATACCCATAAATGTGTTCTTATAAAGGAGCGTTTTTCGACGCTCTTTTTTTAATTTATAAATAAAATGTTGTAATTTTTAATTATTCAAAAGGCTATTAGCACTTTCTAGCTCTAACAGGTACTTTTTTACTTCCAATCCGCAGGCAAATCCGGCAAGATTTCCATTTTTATTTATTACACGATGACATGGTATAATTATTAAAATAGGATTTTTATTATTTGCCTGTCCCACGGCACGGACGGCTTTTGCATTTCCAACGGCATCAGCGATGTCAGAGTAGCTTCTGGTTTCTCCATACGGTATAGTTTGAAGCTGTTTCCATACCTTTTGCTGAAAACAAGTTCCTTCATATCGTATAGGCAAATCAAACACCTTACGCTTTCCGCTAAAATATTCATCAAGTTGTATACATGCATCATACAATACACCGGCAAAATCATATTTATCAGAACTTTCTTTATCAACCAAAGAAACACCGGTAATACAGCCCTGTTCTTCGCATATTTTCAAATTTCCTATCGGACTGCTGAAAACACAGCTATGTACCATTATAAAATCACCTTTTCCTCGATAATCGGTCGTTTTATATTATATACTGCAAGGCTTGATATACTGTAGAAGCACAATGAAGAGTCATTTTACTGTTTTGGGGAAGTTTAATCTCATTTGCTTTGGGGATAATTGCATGGGTAAATCCGAGTTTTTCTGCCTCGGTAAGACGCTGTTCTATTTGATTTATCCCTCTAAGCTCCCCTGTAAGTCCTACCTCTCCCATTGCAACAAAGTCCTTGCCAATGGGCTTATCTCTAAATGCAGAAGCTATAGCAAGCACTATGCCCAAATCTGCCGCAGGCTCATCAATTCTTATGCCGCCTATTACATTCACATAAGCATCCTTGCCCGCAAGGTTAAGCCCTACCCTTTTTTCCAGCACTGCCATAAGG
>URVP01000023.1 GCA_900551345.1 uncultured Eubacteriales bacterium | reverse complement strand
GTGTGGGAATGGTAAAATGTTCTCCGTACATTTCTTCATGCTCAAGTTCAAAATGCTCCGGGATTCCCTGCGCAATGGGATGAGCCGGATTTGCACACCAAATTCTCTCACGGTCGTTGTCACGCCATCTGAGGTCACATGTGGTACCCATAAGGAGGCGGAACGGCTTTGAGTGGTGTCCGGAATGGAGTACAATAAGTCCCATTCCACGCAATACTCTTTCCTGTACCTTTTTAGCGATTTCATCGGGTACATCTCCATGACGGGCATGACCCCACCAAATGAGGACATCAGTATCATCAAGAACCTCATCTGTAAGACCGCACTGATCCATATTAAGAGTAGCAGTTCTTACTTTTATATCATCGGATTGCAAAAAGTCCTTAATGCAATTATGTATGCCGTCAGGATATACTGCTTTTATGTTTTCATGCTCAACTTCGTGGAAATATTCGTTCCAAACTGTAACTTTAATCACTTATAATAACCTCCTTACCTGTCTTTGCACTTTCATAAATTGCTTCCAGGATCTGGGTTACAACAATTGCTTGTTCAGGTTTTACAACAGGTTCTTTGTCGTTTACTACAGCGTCAATCCACATTCTTGCTTCTTTGTCAGCAGGGCTTTCATCATCGCCTGAATAAAAATCTACACCGTCTGCTCCAAGGTTAGGTTTAATGGTGGTAAGCTTACCGTATTTTGAAAGGTTTATTCTTGCGCCGTCTTCCATGTCTGCTCCTGCTTTTGTGCCGCAAAGTGTACATTTAGCTTCTTTTATGTCAAGGGTATTAAGAGCCCAGCTGCTTTCAAGAACAATTGTAGCACCGTTTTCCATTGTTATAAATCCGAATGCTGAATCCTCAACTGTGTATTTTTCAGGGTCCCAGTCGCCCCACGCATTACCCGAATCTTTTAAGTCTCCAAGCTTTTTAAATACGCTGCCCTTTACGCTTACCGGTTTGTAATTGTCCATCATCCAAAGGGTAAGGTCAAGAGCATGTGTGCCAATATCGATAAGGGGACCGCCACCCTGTTCTTCTTCATTAAGGAAGACTCCCCAGGTAGGAACGGCACGGCGTCTTACGGCGTGTGCTTTACCGTAATATATTTCGCCCAGGTCACCGTTCTCACAAGCTTTTTTTATAAATGTGCTGTCAGCTCTAAAACGATTTTGGTATCCTATCGTCAGCTTTTTACCTGTTTTTTTGCACGCTTCGAGCATAGCTTTGGCATCTGCATAGGTTTTAGCCATGGG
The DNA here is from genome assembly GCA_900551345.1 of uncultured Eubacteriales bacterium. Lineage (GTDB taxonomy): Bacteria > Bacillota > Clostridia > Monoglobales > UMGS1388 > UMGS1388. The sequence continues at coordinate 12,033 of URVP01000023.1, read as the reverse complement.
CTTTTCACACATAACATGACATCCGCTTTCAAGTGCCGCCACAGTGATGGGAGAATGGGACTTGTTGGGTGTGCATACATGCACAACTTCAAGTTTTTCCTTTTCCAGCATTTCCTTGTAGTCGGTATAAACCCTTGCGCCTTCTTCGCCGTATTCTTTTGCGGCTTTTTCAGCTCTTTCTTTTACAATGTCGCAAAAAGCTACCATTTTTGCATTTGGGAGCTTTTTAAGTGAGGGCATATGCTTTCCGTTGGCAATACCTCCGCAGCCTACAATACCGATTAATACATCTCTTTCCATTTTGTTACCTCCTAAATTTGTGTTGATTTTCTTACAACAAGTTCATAATTTAATATTTTGTTTTCGGGGATTTCCCCTTTAAATCTTTCTAAAAGCATTTTCATTGCTTCATATCCCAGCTCTTTTTTTGGTTGTGCAATGGTAGTAAGAGGAGGGGTGGTCATATATGCTGCATCCGTGTTGTCAAACCCTACTACTGAAACATCTTCGGGAACACGGAGACCGCAGCTGTGTATGGCACTTACGGCGCCGGATGCCATTCGGTCGGATATGGAAAACAATCCGTTAAAATCAGCACCCGATTTAATGTGTTCTTCAGTAAGACGGTAAGCACTGCGAAAGCCGTAATCTCCATCAAAAATAATGTTCCGGTCGGGTTTAATTCCATGTGCCGTTAAAGCGTTGATGTATCCTTCAAAGCGAATTTTTGAAGAAATCATATGGTTTTTAACACCGCAGTATGCGATTTTTTTTCGTCCGCATTTTATTAAATGTGATACGGCGTCAAAAGCGGCTTTTTTATTGTCGATTGTTACATACGGAGAATCTTCGTCTACATATTCGCTGCACTGAACCACATTATATTTTTCATTGAGCTGATGCATTTCTTCCTTGCTCATTGTGCTTGACATAATTATTGCACCGTCTGCCAATCCGTTACGCAGCATATTTATGTAAGATTTTTCGATTTTTGGATTATCATTAGTCATACCGATAATAGTATGATATCCATGTTTTCTTGCTTGCTCATCAATTCCGTTTACCACTCTGTTGCAAAAATAGTTGGATACAGAAGTGAGAATTACCAAAACAATATGTGTTTGCCGTGTCCTTAAATGACGCCCCAAAAGATTGGGTGCATAGTTGTTTTCTTCCATAATTGACAGCACATGTTTCCGTGTTTTTTCTGAAACCGTTTTGCTGTTGTTAAGCACTCGGGACACCGTTGCAACCGAAACACCGGCAAGTGATGCAATTTCAGATATTGTTATGACGAGCCCCCCCTTTTTGATATTATGTAATCGTTTACATTTTATTGCAGTAAAAAACGAATACAGATTCTTTTGGTATTAAACATAAAAAGTAATCAAATGTAATCGTTTACATCAATATATCATTACATATGGTTTGTGTCAATAGTTTTTTGAAAAATATATTTAAAAGTTTATTAACATAAAAACTCATTATAATTAAAAATGTTTTTATCAGTTGTTTTTATTAAGACAATAAAAACAGGGCATTTACCGAAAAGTAAATACCCTGCTTGGTCTTTTATGTACTTAATGCAGTATAATCGTTTTCAAATTAATCGTCTGTACTGATTTTTTTAGCTTCCATGTAATATCTTTTTTCGTTTGCTTCGCCCATTGAAAAGGTTTTTCTCGGCAGAGCACCGTCTGATATTACAGTTTTAAAAAGGTCTGATTTGTCTGAAACGGGGAGAATAAAGCCTATAGTGTTATCTGATTTTGCGAGCTTTTCCACTACATCGCTTCCGTGAATATAATCTGTTTCGTAACCGTGTCTGTCAAGAAATTGCTGCAATGTTCCCACAGCAAGGGCGGAGGAGGAGTCTTTTATATAAAGAGTTCCTTTTTCAAAACCGTATACAAAATCGATTTTATGACCGCCGTTGTCTGATTGTGAGCATTCATATTCATTTTGCAATTCATCAATAACTTGTTTCGGGTCAACATTAAAGACCACTCTGTGAATGGGTTCAAAAACAAGTGCGTCATCATGAATGTTTTCCACTTCCACAAGACAATAACGTGCGGGGTGCGTTTCTCTTTCAGATTCGGTTAAACTGCTTTTAAGGTTGTCCCAGCAGGTTTTTGCCGTAGCCAGGGAGTGATTTCCGTCTCCGACAGCAAAGAGCAGCCCATCAGGGGCATTTTCCTCAAATTTATTAAATTTGTTTATAACATCGTCAGCTTCTTTATCCGAAAGAAGCCATCCTGCCAAATGTCCTCCGCCGAGCATAAGTTCAAAATCGTATATTTTGTTCTCTTTGCTGACTTTTTCAATAATGTTTTTGCTTTCGTCATTTATAAGAAGTATTACATGAGGCAGCTCTATAGATGCATTTTCACGGATTTTAACACGAGGAGGTATTCTTTCTATAACCGTACCTTCTGTAGCCCTGACAGCGCTTTTTGAACCTTTGGAATAGTCGTACTTTTCCAGGTCAACCGCACCGATAAGACCTTTTCTGACCTCTCCGCCCGGCAGCGTTCTTTCTATGTATATAATGCTGCTTGGGTACTCTTTAAAAATGTCGCCTGCAATATATTCTTTCATGGCTTTGTTGATTGACTCAATTCTTTCATCACCGTCAGAAAGATATGCTTCGGGATAAACAAGATTAAGCGTGCTGGGCGCATCTCCAACGATTTTTTCTGCTTTATGCCAGTATTCCGGCTCAGAAGTAAACTGATCGCATGCCACCACGCTCCATTTTTCGAGGTCCGCATTTTTGGGTATTAAAATATCTGCTTTTCTGAATACATTCATATTGTATCTCCAATCATTTTTATTGCTAAGTATAAATAAACCTTACAATTAATAATTATAGCAAAAATTTTAATATTATCAATATAAAAGTTCCTTAAAAATCAGTAATAATATATACATAAATTTGGTAAAAGGGTTTTGCTCTTTGCCGCATTTTACTTTTCCGGATATATTCCTTCATTATACCATATGTCATTCATCATTTCATACCGTTTAAGAGGCATTCCCGTATATGCACAGTTAGAGGTGCAGAAAATATAACCGTATCCGGCCATACCTTCACGCAGACTGCGTCTTACATCCTGTGCACATTCCTCATCCGTTCCTGTTTGAAGAAGTCCGCAGTTGACATTTCCGCACAGTGCAACTTTATCACCTACAAGCTTTTTTACCTCTGCAAGACTCACACCGCCTTGAGGGTCAAGGGAGTGAAGCGCATCAGGACCGCATTCTACAATCTGGTCAAGTATGGGCATTATATTTCCGTCAGTATGCTTGATTGTGTAATATCCCATTTCTCTGTAACCGCTGATAACCTGCTTCAAATACGGAGCGATTAATTCGGCAAACACATCGGGAGCAAAGAAAGGATTTGTGTTAAAACAGTAGTCAGAACAAAGTCCGAATCCGTCAAGCAGATTGCCTCTTTGCTTTATTGTGTACGCTTTTTCCAGATTCTTTTCTGTTCTTTTTTTTGCTTCTTCTTTCATGCCCTCAGGGTCTTCATACATTCTTATGCTGAAATCCATCATGTTATCTCCGTTGGGTATTTCAAAGGTTGAATCTCCATGCATAAGTAAAAAATACTTATCTCCGGACAGTTCTCTTATTATCTCAAGCAGGCGTACCGTGTTGTCTGTATCACTCGGATTAGTATGCACAAATATGGCGCTGTGGTGGTATTTTTCCGCTATATCAATATAAATTTTTGCCATATCATACAGATGAAGTTTTTTCTCTTCCGCAGTCATCTGGTTCCACTGACCGTAATCTCTGTGTGTGGGATGAACTTTCCCCAAAACCTCCATGGTAAGAAAGAACACCAGTTCAAAGGTAGGTACATGTCCGGTTATGGGTTCTCTTTTTAAAGCTTTTATAAATCTTTCTCGTTCTGTCATTTAATTCACTTCCCTGTTAAATTTATAAACATTATATCACATATTGATTATGAAGAGTTTGTATTTTTTTGCTGCTTTTATGAATTTATTTAGCTATTGATTCTAAAAATTTATTTTTTATCAATTAAATATGCTTTTCTATTGACAGCATTTAAATAAAGGAATATAATTATAAAAAAATACCGTCAGCGTCTTTTTGACGGGAAAGGATGATAGAAATGAAATATGATCTTATAGTAGTAGGCGGAGGTTTTTCCGGTGTTGCTGCTGCCCTCGCTGCTGCAAGAGGCGGAGCTAAAGTAATGCTTGTTGAACAGTCAAATTGTCTGGGCGGTGCTGCTGCCAATTGTCTGGTAAATCCTTTTATGCCTTATTGGACACACACAGATGATTCGAGAACCGAGCGTATTCATTTAAACAGAGGTATTTTTGCTGAAATTGTAGGGCATTTGAAAGAGGCAAATTGCACAGATGATATAGGCATGGTTTTTGATGAAGAATATACAAAACTTCTTCTTAACCGTATGGTACTTAAAGAAGGAATAGAGCTTTTGTATCACTCTCAGCTTATAGGTTCTGAGGTTGAAAACGGAAAGGTCGTTTCTATAACTGTTGCTAATAAGTCAGGATTAATGAAGCTTGAAGCTGACTATTTTGTTGATGCAACAGGTGACGGAGATCTTGCTGCCATGAGCGGTTGCCCCTTCCATATAGGAAGAGAAGAGGATGGTCTTTGTCAGCCTATGACTCTTTGCTTCAGAGTTGCAAATGTTGATGTTGAAAAGTACAGTCCCTCTGAAACAAATCGTCTATATAAAGAATTTCAGAAGCAGGGTAAAATTAAAAACTTAAGAGAAGATGTACTTACCTTTAAAAATATGGTTAAAGGCGTTATTCACTTTAACTCAACAAGAATTGTTAAGCTTAATCCCGTGGATGCATTTGATATAACAAAAGCTGAAATTGAAGCAAGAGAACAGGTGTTTGAACTTGTAAACTTTATGAGAGAAAATATCGATGGTTTCCAGAATGCACAGCTTGTTTCAACAGCTATGAGCATCGGTGTGCGTGAAAGCCGTATGATTGATGGTGAATATGTTCTTACAGCAGAAGATATTATGGCTCAAACAAAGTTTGAAGATGGTATCGCAGCTGCTAACTATGATATTGATATACATAATCCTGAAGGCAGCGGAACAAGCCACTACTTCCTTCCCGAAAACTCATATTATACAATTCCTTACAGATGTCTTCAGCCTAAGGGTGTAGACAATCTGCTTAATGTAGGCAGATGCCTTTCTTCAACACATGAGGCTCAGGCATCATACAGAATTATGCCCATCTGCTGCTGTACAGGTGAAGCTGCCGGTACTGCCGCTGCTATTGCAATTAAAGATAAGCTCTCATATAAAGAAATAGATGTGAAAAAACTTCAGAAAATTCTTAAGGAAAACGGTGCGTTTTTCTAAGAGATACTTAATAAGCTATTGTAAAAACCGGGTAATCAGAAAGGATACCCGGTTTGTTTTTTTATAAAGTTCTAAAAAAAGACAATGTTTATTTCAAGTCAGAACCCGATAAAAGTCCGCTTGGGAAAACATTATCTTTCCGTAATCTACCAGAGTATGATATTATCCGTTGCCCCGGTATAGGGCTAAAAAGTTTATTTGTGATAATTTTCGTTATTGTTAATTTTAAAAGCACGGTAAATCTGTTCAATAAGTATAAGACGCATAAGCTGATGGGGAAATGTCATAGGTGAAAAAGATATGGGTGTTCCCTTTTCTTTTATTGAACAGTCCAGTCCGTTGGATCCTCCAATTACAAAAGTGATTTCGCTTTCACTTCCTATCAAATTTGCAAACTGCTTTGAAGATAGTTCTTTGCCTTCTATACACAGCGGAATGATTCGCCCTTTAAGATGCGGCATGTAAAGAGCCGCTTCTTTTTTCAGAGGCTGTTTATCATCGGGGAAATCTTTTATTTCCGTAACAGTAAGTTTGCAAAAACGGGAAAGACGCTTTTTATATTCTTCAATTGCCTGCTGCATAAACTTCTCTTTAATTTTGCCTGCCGCAACAATATTAATATGCATCATATTCTTACAACCTCACTTAGTTCATGACGCCTTGCTATTGTAAGAAATACATCTTTTTTACAGTCTATTCCTTTTTTTGCCATTGCATTTGCAGCCGTATTATATGCTATTTCCGGTTCGTTGTTTTCATCGCTTAAATGACCTAAAATGATGTGTTCCGTTCCGTTTTTTGCAAGGTATGATGCAAAAGCAGCCGCATAGTTGTTACAAAGATGTCCCACATTGCTGAGAATTCTGTTTTTAAGCTGGGGTGAATACTTTGTACTTCTTTTTACCATATCAATATCGTGGTTGGATTCAAGGAGTACTACATTTGCTCCGGCGACTCCCTGTACCACCGATTCACTCAGATAACCAATATCTGTGGCAGATGCGATTATTGTGGTGCCTGCAAGAAATCTGTATCCCACAGGTTGATTTGCATCGTGAGGTATTTCAAATGGTACGATTTTAATATTTCCAATTTCAAAACTTTTGTATGGAGCAATGGTTTTTATATTATTTTCCGCAAATTTGCCTACGGATTTACAGTCAAAAATACCTTGCCATGTGCCTTCTGTTGCGTATACCGGTACATTGTACTTGCGTGAAAAAACACCCAGACCGCTTATATGGTCTGAATGTTCATGTGTTACAAGAATTCCGTCAATACAGTCAGGCGAAACACCTAAATCATTTAAGCGTGAGCAAATGTGCTTACCGCTTCTGCCGCAATCAATTAAGATATTGGTATCATTATACGATAAAAAAGCGCTGTTGCCGCTGCTGCCGCTTGAAAGTGTGCAAAATGTCATTGCATACCTACCGCCTTTGCCGGAACATAATCATTGTCTGTTGTTCTGACTATCTGTGCACCGAGACCTTGAAGTTTTTTCTCAATACTTTCATATCCACGGTCAATATATATTATATTGTGCACTTCTGTAACACCGTTTGCAATAAGTCCGGCAACTACCATTGCTGCTCCGGCTCTCAGATCCGTTGCTTTCACCGGTGAACCCATAAGCTGTTCTACTCCGGTTATATTGGCTGTTTTACCGTCAACCGCAATATCAGCTCCCATTCTGCGAAGCTCGTCTATATATTGAAATCTGTTTTCCCATACACTTTCCGTAACAGTGCTGACACCTTTGGCTATTGTGAGAAGTGTGGTGATTAAAGGCTGCAAATCGGTAGGAAAACCGGGATATACAAGCGTCTTAACATTAGCACAGGTAAGAGGTGATGTTCTTTTAACTCTTATGCTGTCGTCAAACTCTTCAACTTCGGTTCCTGTTTCAAGAAGCTTTGCGGTTATGGGTTCAAGATGCTTAGGAATAATATTTTTTATCACAACATCTCCGCCGGTTGCCGCCGCCGCAATCATAAATGTACCCGCTTCAATCTGATCGGGAATGATAGAAAAGGTGCCGCTGTGCAGCTCTGTAACACCTTTGATTTTAATTACATCTGTACCCGCACCTCTGATATTTGCACCCATAGAGTTAAGAAAGTTTGCAACATCAACCACATGCGGTTCTTTCGCAGCGTTTTCTATAGTAGTAATACCGTCAGCTTTAACTGCCGCAATCATAATATTAATGGTTGCGCCTACACTGACCATATCCAAAAAGATATTTCCGCCTTTGAGATGATCGGCATTAGCCGATATAACTCCATGATTAAGCCCTATATCCGCACCAAGAAGTTTAAATCCTTTTAAATGCTGATCTATGGGTCTTACTCCGAAATTACAGCCGCCGGGCATAGGTACATCAGCTTTGTTAAATTTACCTAAAAGTGCACCGATAAAGTAATATGAAGCACGAAGCTTTCCGGCGAGCTCATAAGGAGCGGGAGAATAAGTAAGATTTCTGCTGTCTATGGTAAGAGTATGAGCGTCAATATTTTCAACTTTTGCGCCATAATGTTTTAAAAGTTCAACGATAACCCGCACATCCTGTATGTCGGGAACATTTTCAATTCTGCATACGCCGTTTACCATAAGCGCAGCAGGAAGAATAGCTACTGCGGAATTTTTAGCACCGCTTATATCAACACATCCGTAAAGTTCATTACTGCCCATTATAACAAACTTGTCCATGATTACACGCCCTTCATTGCCGTATGGCACTAACAATCTAAATTAACATAATATACTATATACTATTTAAGCGGTTTTGTAAAGTATTTAATAAAAATTTAATAAAAAAATATTCAAAAATATCTTTACAATTAAGATGTTTTTTGCTACAATACTATATGTTATTTTGCTGGTGTAGCTCAGTTGGTAGAGCAGCGCATTCGTAATGCGAAGGTCGTAGGTTCGACTCCTATTATCGGCACCATCTTTTCTCGTAAAATCATAAAGTTACTATTGCAGTGTTTTGCTTTGTTTAACACTAATGTGCAATTTTGCGCGTTGTAGGTGTGGCAAAATTGTGGCAAGTCCAGTGAGATTGTTTGTGGCTCAATGCAAGGGTATGCTAACAGCACGTGTTACCTTTTAGCTCCCGCCTATCTTGCCTTTTGAGCAATATTTCTACTTCTTGTTACGGACGTTATCAGGCCTGCACGGTTAGGTTGAAAGGATGTTACTACAACAACATACACAGGCATTCAAACGCGTTTAGTCGTCCATTTGGGAATTTGCATTGACTTGGCTACCCATTCGCATTTTACTTGGACATCTCTAACAAAAATGCAACCAATACCCAGTTAAACTGGAAGGTAGCTTTGAGCGAACAGCGGAAGTTCATAGTTGTTCAAATTTCTGATGAAAGCTTTACCAGCCTCGCTATGCCACTCCTTCCCACACTATGGATATTTTCCTTAATAGTCATACCGAACGAACTTGAGTGGCTTATGCGCAAATGTTCTAATCTTCTTGTCTCAGCCATCATTGCTCTGGTACTAGATTGTATTTCTTGGTATAGGATAGCCCCCTTTACAGGGGGGCAAATGTAAAGCAATCTTTTTTGCATTGAGTTTCTACTTCCAGTGAATGCGTATTTAATTATTAAATATTACTTATGTTGATTAAACTTTGAAATTGCCATCTAAATGTTGTTCAAATCGCCCTGTTAATATCAATAACTGGATTAAAAGGGAGGATACTCTATTTCTGTTGGAGTCGATACCTAACATATATAAGTCACCGGCAACTGTATTTATATTGCCATGCTCAATGCAATTTGGAAGCATTTTTAAATCTTGAATTTTTAGTATTTTTTTGTATTTTCGTCCGATTAATTCAACAACCTTTTTCGTCCCAATCTCAGATATAATCTTATATGGACAATTGAAAAGCTCAAAAAAAATCTCATATTCTTCTTGAGACTTTTCTAGCAATTCATTTAGTTCTAAAAAAAAGTCTTTCCCATTAATATATTCTTTCCATATGTCCATACGTACAACATTTTTTTTATCATAGTATGGTTCTAAACTTGAAATCGGTTTTTCAATGACAATATCATTATTTGTTGATTTATAGTTGAACTTAACATAGCCCTTTAGTAAATTGTTATTACCCTCTTCTGTGTTTTGGTGGTTTTTATTTATTGCTGTCATAATCATGGTTTTTGATTTTTGATTCCACGAATTGTCATTATCTATCAAATTTGAATCTACAAGTATGTTATTTATAGTGCTATTATTGCAACTTAATATTTTTATTTTACCTTCTTCAATATACGGAACATCAGAATCGAGAGATAGTTTATACCAACGTGATTTATCCCCTTCTTTTTTTATTGCCAACCCAAAAGGCTCATTGGTTCCTAAACCAACATATAATGGCAAATAAATTTTTTTGCCATTTACATGGTCGCATTTTATTATTTTTAGATGAATTTTTTCTTTTTCTACATGTAGAAAATTATCTTTAAAATAGTCACGCAACTCTGTGTGATTTATTTCATTAAAGTCAATTTGGCTTATTTTTCTTGAAACATCAAATTGCTTATCCCATTGAGGAAACTCGAAAAATTCTAAATCAATGACTACACCATCCTTAAGACCTAGTTGTCTTAAATCGTTTAAGATACTATCATTTTGTATTACCGATTCTTTCCTGGAAACCTCAATGCGATAATCTAAACCCATAAGGTGATAATTGAAGTTATGATATAATGATGTCCTGAAATCCCATCGCCCAAATAAGTCCTTTTCAATACCACGATCCTCTTTGATGAATTTAAAAAGTTCAATCCCAAAAAAAGAATTTTCCACATCATTAATTAAAGAAAAATTGAATTTTTCATTTGAATATATGAAACTCTTTAAAATATAAGGTAGGTTTTTGTCCGGGCCTAATATTTCATCTGTCATTATTACATCTGACTTAATTAAATCATTTGTTTTTTTAATTCTTTCATTTATTGATTCAATAAATTTCATACATCCCTCACTTGTTTTTATTGAAATGATTTTGATATTTTAAGGTAAGTACATGAAAAATAAAATGAGAAAAAGTATATAAAACGACACACTTTGTATAAGAATAGCGCCACATACCTAAACCTCTACTTACTATTTTTTCTTTACGACTTAATATCATAGATTTATCCTCATTTATCCAGACGTATAAGTCTGTATGAAACGTTATATCTCACGAATTTAGCCTGTCTCAGAAAAGACTGAACATAATTACGGTTTAGCCCAGTTAGGGAAAGTGAAGCTGATGGGCTTATTTATTTCAAGGAGCTTTAGGCTCCAACCAAGCGGTAACGTCACCGGCACCGTTGATAAAGTCAAAAAGGATGAACAACTGTTCCAGTCCCATGCAAGAATTAATTACTTGATATCCAGCATGAAAAATAAAACTCACCGCCATTACCATTTGCCACTACATCTATATATCTCATGCGTATACTTGTATTCATTATTATTCCCCATGGTCAAATACTATCACCCCTTTGTATATTACAATGATTTAATGCAATAAACTGCTAAAGCACTGCATTTAAACTTTTATCCAACGAGTCAAGGTCATTGTAATTAACTTAAAAGCATGAGCTAACTTTGCTTATCATTCAATTTGTCAAGTAGTATTTTTAACGTAAGCAAAAGTCGCTTTTGAAATTGGTTAGTGATTTCTGGGAGTCGATGATTTATTTTAGTATCACCACTATAAAATAAATTTCGACTTTTATACGACTCAAAACGTCCTTCTGATGTTTGGTCAGGGAAAAGCAAATATTTTTCAATGCATGCATTGTTCAGGATAACTCTATATGCTTTTGGCATATCGTCTAAAAGACCATCATGTATGATATGGTTTCGAACACATTCTATTTCATTAATAAATGGACATTGCTCAAATAAAGATCCTTCATAATTATTTAAGCTCACTTTCTTTTTGTCGCCATATTGAGAGTTTTTGGCTGTCAATTTAACATAAGTAGAGAACTGTGTTTTTAAATTTTCAATTTCTATAGCTAGTTTTGTTATGTAGTCAAGCAAACTGTACATACGGATATAAATAAAACTAAGTAATGCAAAGAGCTTGGTCACGACTGGAGATGTCACATATCTTATACCGTCCTCCTCTTTAATGTTAGGGTAAAACAAGGGTTCAAAATTTAACGTGTAATAAAACTCCCCTTGAAGTTGCATCACTTCCTTGCTGCACTCCTGTATGCTACTTACAATTTTACGGCAATCAAAAAGGTAAAGGGCTTTGTTTACGTCAGTATTTCCTTTAAATTTATCAATAAATAAAATAAATGTTTCTTTTGAAACTACGGATTCTGAATTCAAACCTGCTGTTGATAAAAACTCAGGGGCCATATAAAGGAACTTGTGATAGTTTTCTAACCCATCAAAAATGCTATTAGCTATAGCATCATGGATATTAACGCATAATGCATCGATCGCATAAAGATGATTCTCTCTGTTTTGACCTGCTCCCCGTTGATTAGTACACCCCGATGTTAGTAATGTCTTCATAAGCCACATGAGGACATCCCCATGAAGAAGCGTTTTTCCGACGAACAGATCATCAGTATTCTCCGCGAGGCCGAA
>URVP01000022.1 GCA_900551345.1 uncultured Eubacteriales bacterium | reverse complement strand
GTACATATACATTGAGATATCTTACACCAAATTGTATGGCGTCATTGTAGGTTGGAACACAAACATCTATACGGTTACCCTTTATTGCTCCGCCGGTATCTGCCGCAAGCGCATACCCGAAATTATATACTCCGTTGGGGTCCTCGATATATACTTTAGTGCCCAACGGGATAACTTTGGGATCAACGGCTATCATGCCTACCGCAAGAGGAAGACCCGATGCTGTGATGCCCGGTTTACCGTTGCGGCTGCCGAATGTTGACTCATATGCTGTTGCCTTTACGGTAATCATCTTTGAATAAGTAAAGCCTTTATCACTTTTATCCTTCGTTCCGTACTCTACAATTTCGTTTACCGGCTCTTGCTTAACTGCTGAACTTACAAGAGTTTTTTCAACAACTTCATTGCCGAGAAGTTCTACTGAATATACATCCTCTGCTATTCCCTTTACGCCGGTTTGTGTAACTTTTGTTTCTCCGGTTGCCATATCGCTGTTGGCAACTCTCATCTGCTTGTATTCAATGTCTCTTGTTTCCGTAACTGCCATAGTTCTGAGCGTCTTGACATCAAGGACCATTCCATCTTCTATTTCTGAGTCCATGTCTTCGCTTATTACAGAACCTTCCACCTCAATTTTTTGTGCAGCGAGTAATTCACTGACCGTTCCGGCAAAGGTGGTTATGACAGATTCCCTTCCGTTTGTGGAAAGGGTTACGGTTTTTGCCAAGGAATAATCTACATCACCCACAAACAGGGAAAGGCAAATCATTCCACTGACTATCAGAATGAAAAGCCGATATGTGCTTTTACACATTTCTGATATTCTTGACTGATTTCGCATAAACTACCTCCTAAAATTCGTGCCTTGCATTTTGCATTGGCACCCCTTTTCCGAGAACGGGACGGATTGTATCACAGATATTTTTTTGTGTCAAACCATTTTTTGCCGCATTTTTTCCTGCTTGGACAAGTTATATTCGCTTCAAACGGCGCTTTTATTGTGCATTTAAAACAATATATCAGTTATTTATTAATGATTTATTTGTTTATTTTTTATAAAAAGTCCGATTTGTCCGTCTAAAAACCGTTTTTTGCCGTCTTTTTTCACAAATGTTACAGGAATTTTACAAGAAGCTTTTTTAGGTTTTTTTATTGCAAAATTTATATTAATTTTGTGAAAAATTACCCGAGTTTCTTCCTTTTATAATGTAACACAGTTTTTTAACCATAATTTTTTCTTAAAAACCAGGGTTTTTATATCGAATTTTTGGCTGCGATTTTTACCTCGAACTTTCACGAAAATTTTTCAGAATTTTCATAATTTTTATTAGAAATTTCTGTTTGTTATTTCGTATATCCAAAACAATTATTTTCATTTTATCAATTATTTTTTGCTATTTTTTTCTTATAAAATACGACATTATTTTTACAAATCATTATATATAATATATGAATGAATTTTTATAATTTATATTGCAGTATGTAGGAATACGCCTATTCATTTAAAGATAAAATTGCATATAATTTATAAAATTAGCTGTTACCGGCAAAACGCCTGTACAAATTCTGTATTTTGTGGTATAATAATCATATCGTTTCTGTTCGGATAAGTTTTATAATAAGGAGGTTAATAGTGAAAACCAAATCAAAATTAAAGATAATTCCGTTGGGCGGCTTAAATGAAATCGGAAAAAATATAACCGCATTTGAATACGGAGGCGACATTCTCGTACTTGACTGCGGAATAGCCTTTCCCGACGAAGAAATGTTCGGAGTTGACCTAGTAATTCCGGATACCTCTTATCTTGTCAAGAATAAAAACAAGATAAGAGGGGTGGTGCTTACGCATGGACACGAGGACCATATCGGAGCACTTCCTTATTTGCTCAAAGATGTATCTGTACCTATATATGGTACGAATATGACTTTAGGGCTTGTAAAGTTAAAATTAAAAGAGCACGGACTGCTTGATTCAGCAAAACTAAAACCTGTAAAACCCGGGGATAATGTAAATTTAGGCGTTTTTAAAGTTGAATTTATACATGTAAATCACAGTATTCCCGATGCAGTAGCCATGGCAATAACAACACCTGTAGGAATTGTTCTCCATACAGGCGACTTTAAAATTGATACTACTCCAATAGATGACGATATGATAAACCTTGGCAGAATTGCAGAATTAGGAAAAAAAGGCGTGCTTTTGCTCATGAGTGAAAGCACCAATGTAGAGAGAGCAGGCTATTCAATGAGTGAACACTCTCTTACTGCGTCTTTTACTGAATTGTTTGACGGCTGTAATAAGAGAATTATAATTGCAACCTTCGCATCTAATGTGCACAGAATACAGCAAATAATCAATGCAGCACATCGCAACAAAAGAAAAGTGGCCATTTCGGGCAGAAGCATGGAAAATGTAGTTACTGTTGCGCATGAACTCGGATATATCAAAATTCCCAAAGGAACATTAATTTCTCTTGACGAAATTAATCGATATACACCCCAGCAGCTCGTTATTATTACAACAGGCAGCCAGGGAGAAACAATGTCTGCGCTTACACGAATGGCATTTTCCGACCACAAAAAAGTAGTAATAGGAAAAAATGACCGTGTCATTATCTCGGCATCACCCATTCCGGGCAATGAAAAAGGGGTTTCAAGAGTAATAAATGCATTATATAAAAAAGATGCAGAAGTTATTTATGATTCCGTTGCTGATATTCATGTATCAGGACACGCATTTAAAGAAGAACTTAAACTTATTCTTAAACTTGTAAATCCTAAATTTTTTATCCCTGTACACGGTGAATACAGACATCTTAAGCAACATGCTATGATGGCAGAAGAAATGGGAATAAAAAAATCAAACATTCACATTTTGGATATAGGTCAAGTATACGAAACAGACGGTAAAACAGCAAAAGTCACCGAAACCGTTCCTTCAGGCAAAATTATGGTAGACGGACTTGGCGTTGGAGATGTTGGAAACATTGTACTTCGTGACAGGAAACATCTTGCTGAAGATGGCCTCATCGTAGTAGTTGTAGCCATATCAAGCGATACGGGTATGGTAACAGCAGGGCCCGATATAATATCCAGAGGTTTTGTATATGTAAGGGAAGCCGAAGATCTTATTGAAGCCGCTAAAGACTGTGTAAGTGCTGCTTTAGCAGTATGTGAAGCAAAGCATATCAGCGATTGGAACACCCTTAAAAGCACTATAAAAAACAGTCTGGGACAATTTATTTATGAACAAACTAAACGCAAGCCTATGATCCTTCCTGTGATTATGGATGATTCCGTATAAGTCAATAATTAAAATAATTTTAAAAATCAAAAAAGAACGATGGTTTGAATTTTATTTAAAAAACCGTCGTTCTTTTTTATTTCAACATTTATTATATATTATATAGAAGAAAAAGGGTACATTTTGTGCTAATATATCATTTGATGCCTACATATTGTATACTCTACAGTCTTTTTCTTATAAAATCTGCAACATGTTTTCCGAGCAACGAGAATCCTTCTTCCGTATAATGACAATAATCTGAATAATAGTCACTTGTCCAATCTTTTGCCACGGCAAACAAATCGTTAACTTCCACACCCATTTTATTCATTACTTCAACAGCCGCATGGTTATATCCCTCAATTTCCTCTGTTGTTCTTTCATTTATCGCCTTTGTTCCGTTTGGATTCATCGGTGTGGTAGTAGCAAAAATTTCCTTAGCATTAGGGAAAATTCGTGCGATTGCTGTATGTATCCTTTCCATCATACTGCAATATTCTTCTATATTGTTAAGCGGATTTTCATCACCGTGCCATTTAGCTATATCCCAATGTCCACAATTCCAATGAACAACATCTACTTTTTCCCTGTCAGGAACAAGGTCTGCCCACCAGCCCAAACACACAAGAATATTTTGTGCAAAACGGCAATTATCTTCAGGATAATAAACATTTGCAACATCATTCAGAGCTTTTTTTGTAAAATCACAATATCCCATGCGTATGGAATCCCCTATAAGCAAAACTGATTTTTTGCCATTTTCCGGCTGTTCACCTTCCATTTTAACACCAAAGCCTTCTTCATCATAAAGCTTTTTTTCTGACATGGCCATTCCTCCATATTATAAATTACATTATTATTGTAACACACACCGACAAAATTTCAATATCCAACCTTTAATTTACTTTAGAATTTATTGACATTTGTCAAAAATCATAATATTATCATCTTGATGACATATTAAATTCACAATAACTATTTAGTATTAACATTAATAAGTGTGTAAAAAAGCATCGGTAAATAAAACAATATTAACAAGCCCGGAACTGGAGGTTAACAAAATGCAAAACAGCAAAAAGATAGTTACATTGGACGATTTAATCACACTTGGAAAACCGGAAGAATTTATTGAATCTACATATCCGTTTAGGGAACTTATGATGCAATATAGATGTGCCTTACTGGAAGTAAAAACAAAATTTGAAGTTTTAAATGAAGAGTTGTCTCTTGACGCAGAGAGCAACCCAATTGAATCAATATCCTGCCGCCTAAAAAAGCCTATCAGCATTATTGAAAAGTTAAAGAGAAAAGGTATGGACGCAACTATAAATAATATTGAAAAAAATCTCCACGATGTTGCCGGAATACGAATTATTTGTTCTTTTCAGAAGGACATTTACAGACTTTCAGAAAAGATATGCTCTCAAGATGATGTGCGTGTATTAGAAAAGAAAGATTACATACAAAATCCAAAAGAAAACGGTTATAGAAGTCTGCATTTAATATTGGAAGTCCCGGTGTTCTTTTCCGACCAAAAAAAGTGGATGCAAGTTGAAGTACAATTCAGAACGATTGCTATGGATTTTTGGGCAAGCATAGAACATAAAATGAGATATAAAAAGAACCTTGAAGAGCAAATATCTGCACAAATATCAGATGAATTACGGTTATGTGCCGAAGCCATACATGCAATTGATTTACGTATGCAAACAATTAACAGTCAAATCGAATCCCATCAAAATTGCACCACAACAAAGGTTGGAGCGACAATTTAATTAAACAAAATAAAACGATCTAAAATAGCTTAAGAAAAACCTATAAAAAATTACATAAGCATATAAATAAGAGTATCACACCAATGATACTCTTATCTTTTGTATCTATATTCCACTATTTCAGCTTCAGAATCCATATTTCATAAATTATCACTTTATCTCTTACTACATGCCGAAAAACACCTGTAAGCATTATATTTTTAGTGATTATCTATCAACTCTTGACATCCATACCACACACTCCACATGTTTGGTGTGAGGGAACATATCAAAAGGAAGTATCTCTTTTGCGACATAGCCTTTTAGGTTTTTTATATCCCGTGCAAGCGTTGAGGGGTTACATGACACATATATAATTTTTTGAGGTTTAATATTATTAAGAGTGTCTATTAAGGATTTGTCGCAGCCTTTTCTGGGCGGGTCAAGGATAATTGTGTCCGGAGAGTGAGTTTTTATCAGTTGGGGCAATATATCTTCTGATTTTCCTAGAAAAAACTGTGCGTTATCAATACCGTTTTTGATAGCGTTTTCTTTTGCATTTTCTACTGCTGAGTGAACACATTCAACTCCTATCACCTGTTTTACTTCCTTGGCGGTGATTAATGAAATTGTGCCCGTTCCGCAGTACAGATCAAATACAGTTTGAGGGTTATCTAACTTTGCAAATTGTGCCACTTTTGAATAAAGCTGTTGTGTTTGATGCGTATTAACCTGAAAAAATGAAAGAGGTGATATTTGAAATTCTATACCGCATAAGGTCTCAGTTATGGTGGCGTTTCCCCATAACAGACGATTGTTTTTGCCCATCATAACATTGGTTTTGTCGCTGTTTACATTTTGAAAAACAGACTTCATATTTTTAATTTGTGAAAGAGAAGCGATCAGATCGGATTCGTGGGGGAGGTCATTTGTCCGAGTAACAATGCAGGTCATAATTTCCCCTGTGTTTACAGCATTTCGTATAAAAATCCCTCTTATTACACCGCAGTGCTTTTCTTCGTCATAAGGCGGGATTTTAAATTTGTCCATATAATCTCTGACCGTTTTTATAATCTGAGCAGATACTTGGTTTTGTATAAGGCAGTTGTCAATATTTATAACACTGTGACTTCGTACGGCATAAAAGCCTATTCCGTCTGCCGTAACGGGCAGCTGAGCTTTGTTACGGTATTCGATTGTTTCCGGAGATGGTACCACCGGCTGGACATCTGCATCACATCCGCCCACTCGTTTAAGAGCATCCTGCACTTTTATCCGCTTGAATTCGAGCTGTGCTTCATAATCCATATGCTGAAGTTCACAACCCCCGCATTTTTTGTAATACGGACATTTGGGATTTGTTCTGTGATGAGAAGGAGTGATAATCTCAATAGGTTTACCGTAAGCATAATTTTTAAGAGCTTTTACAATAATCACTTTAACCTTTTCTCCGATTATTGTGCCGGGAACAAAAACAGCCTGGCCGTTTGCTCTGCCTACGCCTTCTCCCTCGCTTGTGTATCCTGTTATATCAATTATATGTTCCTGATTCTTTATTAAAATATCAATCATACTCCTTTGTTGTAAGGGCAGCAATCCTGACAGGCATCGCACCCAAGGCGATATTTCCCCATCTTTTTAAGCTCTTCCTGTTCTTCTGTTAAGTCATCGGTCTGTGTCAAATATGATATGCACTTAAGCGGATCAAATTCGTATGGTGCCGACAGCGCCTTGGTAGGGCAGCTTTGTATGCAAAGACCGCAGTTTAAACATTTGTTTTCTACAGGAGAATCAGGCTGTATATCCAGATGTGCAAGTATGCTTCCTATATAAAATCGGCAGCCCAGTCCTCCGCTGTAAAATAAGTTGTTAGCACCATACCACCCCAGCCCTGCAAGATATGCAAGATATTTGTCCGGCAGTCCTCCGGAATCCACAAGCAGTTTATATTTTTCAATCCCAAGCTCTTTGGCAACTTGCGTTAAACGCTGTTTTACAGGAGCATGGTAATCGCCCCCTCTTGCATAAAGAGCAACGGTTTTATCTTCTCCCTTAAAATAGGGCATAAGGCAGACTATGGCACGGTTGGCTGTTTTCATATATAACGAAGGATTAATTCTTTTTTCGCTGTTTTTTACAAAGGGAGTATAGCCTCGTTTTTTAAGAATCGGGAGCAGCTCATCAAATTTATATAAAGGCGCAATTCCCGCTTTTGCAAATCCTGCGTTTTTTGCAGCTTTTAATACATCGCTTTTTAACATAGCTCCCCTTTAAGACCCTCCTTATCCACGCCTGTAATTATTATCTTTTCAAGACCTTTTCCGCCTTCTGCGTGAACATGAATATAATTGGATGTAAAACCTTTTCCGTCCTGTTCAAAAAGAACCTCTACTGTTTTTCCGATATATTTTTCCTCAAATTTCTTTTTCATAGCTTCTGTAAGATTAGCCATTTTTGCAGCACGCTCCGCTTTTATGTTTTCGGGAACTTGGCATGGCATTTTTGCGGCAGGGGTGCCTTTTCTTACTGAATAGGGAAAAATGTGTGCCGAGGAAAATCCGCATTTTTCAACATTTGCCAAACTTTCGGCAAATTCTTCTTCGGTTTCACCCGGAAATCCTACCATAACATCGGTAGTTATCGAAACATCAGGAATTGTCCTAAGTCGCTCCAGACCTTCAAAATATTCTTTCATTAAATATTTTCTGTTCATTCTTTTAAGCGTTGCGTCGCATCCGCTTTGAAGTGAGACATGAAAATGCGGACACATCTTTTCCAACTTTTTTATACGATTTACAAAATCGTCTGTAAGGCATTTAGGCTCAAGAGAGCCAAGACGAATTCTTTTAATACCATCTATTTTATTTATCTCTTCAATTACAGAAATTAAATCTCCCTGTTCCAAGTCTTTTCCGTATGAAGCAAGATGTATACCCACAAGTACTATTTCAATAAAACCCTGCTTTGCAAGGGATTTAACTTCGTTTATAATTGATTCAGCAGACCGAGAGCGAACTCGTCCTCTTGCATAAGGAATTATACAGTATGTGCAAAAACTGTCGCACCCATCCTGAATTTTAAGCGTGGCACGGGTATGGCTATGATAAACTCCCGTTCCGAAATCCTCATAATGATTTGAAATTTCTCCTACCAGTGAAACTTGCTTGTTAAGTGTACTTTCTGCTATTTCTACGATTTTATCTTTATGTTCATTGCCTATAACGATGTCAACCCCTTCAATGGCACTGACTTCGTCAGGGGCGACCTGTGCATAGCAGCCCGTAACGGCGATGACAGCTTGCGGATTAAGCCTTTTGGCACGGCGAATCATCTGACGGGATTTTTTATCTCCCACTGCGGTAACCGTGCAGGTGTTTATAATATAAATATCCGCTTTCTCATGCTGGTCAACAATTTCATAACCATGCTGCTCAAAAAGACCTGCCATGGCTTCCGATTCATACATATTAACTTTGCAACCCAATGTATAAAATGCTGCTTTTTTCACGGTGTTTTCCCCTTTCTATGCAGCAATTATATCAAATAAATAACAAATTAACAAGTGCTATTGACTAATTTGAAAAAAAGGATTATATTATAGGTGTTAGAATTTTCTAACAAAATATGCCGTTTGGCGAAAGGATGGATTTTTTATGAAAACAGTAGTAGTTAACCTTGATTCAATCAATGATGTTAAAAATTTCGTTAATGCCGTTAATAAATACGAATTTGATGTTGATCTGGTATCGGGCAGATATATTGTAGATGCTAAGTCAATTATGGGTATATTCTCCCTTGATCTTTCAAAGCCCATTACTGTAAACATTCAGTCTGATGACGCAGAGGACTTTTTAAATGACATTAAGGAATACATTAAACAATGAATGTAGATGATGTTCAGGCAAAAATAGCCGTATTATATCCGTTTACAAAGTTTAAACCTGCACTGAAGCTCGATGAACTTCAGTATATTGTTATGGAAACCGGCGTGCTTGATTTCTTTACCTTTATGCATTATTTTTATGATCTGTTGGAACACGAATACATAAAAGAAGTTACCATAGGAAGTGAAAAGAAGTACGATATAAATCCTAAGGGTACGGAAGCGGTGGAATTTTTCCGGAATGTACTTCCCACAGAGATCAAAAATAAGCTTCGCAGTGCCGTGGAAACAGTTGCTTCGGGATATGAAAAAGGATCCGATGTGCGGGCATGCGTACTTCCGGCGGAAAAGGGATACATTATAAAAGGCGGTCTTTATGAATGGAACCAGCCTATGATGCGTTTTGAAATTTCCGTGGGAGACAAAAAGACCGCTAAGGAAATGATGAGTTATTTCAAGGCAAATCCTTCCCGGATTTATAAAGGTATGTTTGAATTATTTAATGTAAAAACTGATAAATAGGTTAAAAAATCCGGGTTGTACTGCTTTGCGGTACAACCTTTGTTTTTGATTATTGTACGGAGGTGATTTGCTGTGATGCAAAAAAACAACGGACTCAATTTAGAAGATATTTTTTCCCATGAGTTCAAAACGCCCCTTGCCATTATTTTAAACAATGCAAATAATATAGAACGGCGATACGCTGAAGGCCGACTGGTCGAAACTGACCTACAGCAAACTATAGCTTCAATACGGAGATGCTGTAATCTTCTGTCAATGCTTAGCAATAATATGGCTCTTACTGTATCAGAAAGCAAAAAAATGAAACCAAAACCTATTCTCTATGATTTAGCAGAGCAGCTGCATTGTATTTGCTTTATGACAAACGAGATGTTTAATGACAAAAACATCAAAATAAATTTTACATCTAAAACCTGTCCTGCATTTTTTTATGCTGATCCAAGTATGATACTGTTGATTATAACAAACCTTATTTCTAATGGTATAAAATATAATATATCACAGGAAAAAATTATCGACATCAAACTTGAAATCAATGATGGAAATTTATTAATCACGGTTCATGACAACGGAATAGGTATTCCGAAAAATGACATCAATAAAGTATGTGCTAAGCATTTTCGTTCAAATAACAAGGCAAATATGCCGGCAACAGGTCTGGGTCTGGGACTTTATATTGTGTCCGAAGCAGTTAAAGCTCACGGAGGAAAACTAAAGATTGCGTCCACCGAAAAAGGAACAACTTTCAGCATATTTATGCCTGGTTCTAATAAGGCCGTCATAAGCTCGCCCAGCGATACATCCGTACGCTTAGAAACACTGGAGCTGTGCTATGCCGACCTGTTTACAATGTATCAGTAGTTTATTTTCATATGAATATAAAACAAAAAGGCTGAGGCAAAACGATTAATTATCGGATTGCTTTCAGCCTTTGATTTACCTTTGATAATAAGGCTTTGAAGAAATTTATTCTATTAGTGAATGAAGCGAACATAACAATATGCTAAGCCGTTATAGTTATAATAATGCCGTTGTTGGTATGAAAAAAACAAACCCGAAAACAAGCTGTTTTCGGGTTTTCTGTGTTTGAAATAATTATCTCTTGCTGAACTGCGGAGCACGACGTGCGGCTTTGAGACCGTACTTCAATCGTCTGAGCGATGATTTTCCTTGATATTCCGGGCTTTTTTGAGCCTCGGCCCCTCGGTTGTCCTATTCCTTAACCCAAAAAACAGGCCACTTTTACGAGGGGACAGCTTGATGAAATGCAGAATTTACTACATCGAATAGCTGTTCTGGTTTATTATACTTTACTCTTGCATAGATGTCCATAGTTGTCTTGCTGTTCTCATGTCCGGCAAGGTACTGGACCGTCTTGGGGTCAACACCTGCATACAGAAGATTGGTGATGTAGGTATGCCGCAGCAGGTGCGGTGTCACATCGAAGTCCAGGCTATACACAATGTTGGGATTGTTTTTCTGATGTCCTCCCAGACTCGGCTGAACAGTGTACTTGATGCTCTGTCCGTTCACATACTTATAATAGGTACGCTCCTTGGTAGACCGAACAACGATGTACTGCCAGACACGTTTGAACTGCGAATATGACAAGGGCTGTCCCTCACTATCGGCAATCACATATTCCGATTTGGAGGCAGCCTTGGCTTCCCGCAGACAATTCACAAGGCATTTGGGAATGGGAATATCCCTTCTTGCTGCTTTCGTCTTAAGCGTTGTAGAGATAACCGGTCTGTTATGCTCTGATCGCCATGCGCGCCGCACAGAGATATATGGAGTGGGTGCATCGAGGAACACACAATCCCATTGCAAGGCGAGAGCTTCTTCTCGGCGCAGACCGGCATATAAGCCGATCATGGTAAACAGATACGGCGGAAGTCCTTTGACGGTTTCCAGCAGCACTTCCACCTGCTGGTCTGTCAGCGAATCTTTCTTTTGGGTCGGTTTCCCTCCTTTTGCCGAAATCCCCTCACACGGATTGTATTCCAGCAACTGGCTCCGCTCTGCCGAGTAAAAAATGCACTTGAGGAGCATATTCACCGTATTGTGCAGGCTCTCGGACTTATTGGACAATGGGATCAGCGCCAGACGAATATCATCCGCTGTTACTTCCTCCATATACATATCTCCCAAAGGCTTGATAATGTAGTTCTTCATATTGGAGGCGTAGCCCTTCAGTGTAGCCGGCGACACTTTTGCGGATTGCATCAACAGCCACTTCTCACAATACTCGGCCACAGTAGGATGCTCCCGGTGGAAGATGATCTCCGCTACCTGGCGTCTCGCCTCCTGCTCTTTATCGTACAGTTCCTCGCAGGTAGTCCCATACAAGCTCACCTGCTTGCCGTCTGCGTCCAGAATCCGGGTTCTGTAATACAGGACACCCTTTCGTGTGACGGTTCCATATTGAGGTATGTTTTTTTTCTTCTTTGCCATAATTAATTTCCTTTCTCGCGTGGTGATGTATCTACACCTCCTTTTTATCAGAGATTTCAAATTGAATCAAAGATACGGCCAAGGAAAAACTAAGAGCGAGACATCCTTGTCTCGCTCTTACTTCATTTTCTGAATTGTTCGGAACTTACACAGCGTCCCATAAGTCAAAGGCACAGCCCATTGCTTTGACAAGATCATCCGGCCTGTTGTATTTGACCTTTGCGTAAATGTCCATCGTGATTTTGCTGCTTTCATGGCCCGCCAAATATTGTACCGTTTTGGGGTCCACCGAAGAATGAATCAGATTGGTGATGTAGGTGTGCCGCAGCTGATGCGGTGTCACTTCAAAATCCAGGCTATATACCACATGGCCGTTATTCCTGGCTTTTTCTCCAAGTTTCGGGTAAAGCATATATTTTACATACTTTCCGTCCACAAGTTTTCTGGCCATTCTCGGCTTTGCAGTCCGCGTCACAATATACTGCCACAGCCGCTTAAACTGTGTATAGGATAGCGGATCACCGTCCCGATTGGCAATCACATAATCCGAAGTGGATTTTTTCTTTGCATCTTTCAGACATTCAACCAGACAGACCGGGAGAGGAATGTTTCTTTGTGCCGCTTTGGTCTTTAGCTCGGTAAGAATGACCGGCCTGTTATGTTCTGTGTGCCATGCCCGCCGTACCGTTAAGTACGGAGCCTCTGCATCCAGATACACAGAATCCCATTGCAGCGCCAGGATTTCTTCCCGGCGCAGACCGGCATATAAACCGATCATCACAAATACATAGGGCGGCAAATCCCGGATCGTGTCCAAAAGCCGCTCAACCTGTTCATCCGTCAATGCCTGTCTTTCTTCCTGGGGAACTCCTCCCTTTGCATCCAGGTATATGGTCGGGTCCTCGTCAATCACATGGCTCTCCTTGGCCGCCCGGAAAATGGACTTGCAGAGAATCACCACAGACTTATAAACCGAAGCCGACTTCTTGGAAACAGGTACGAGGGCAAGTTGGATGTCATCCAGGGATACATCAGCCATTCTCTTGTCTCCCAGCCCTCCAATAATGTGCCGCCGCACCTTAGAGGTATAATCTGTCAAGGTGGTGGCCCGAACATGGACGGACTGCATCAGCAGCCACTTCTCACAGTACTCAGCAACCGTAGGCGATCTTCGACGAAACGTAGTACTGTCAATCTGCTCTAACGCCTCCAGTTCCTTGTCATAAAGCTTTTCGGGCGTCTTTGCATAAAGCGCCACTCTGTTTCCATCCGAATCTTCGACTCTGGTTCTATAATATTCAATGCCGTTAAGCACGACCGTACCATATTGAGGAATTGCCCTTTTTCTTTTTGCCAATTCCGTCACCTCCTAAGAATAATGTCCAGCGCTGTACCTTTGTTTTATCAGACATATTAGGTTCCAGCAAGGATACGGAACAGCTCAAGCTCGGACACTTCGCAGCTTGCGGTATGTAGCGCTTTTTTCCACTGGCTTTGCACGATGGGTGCATTTTGCGATATACTCCTGAAGGCCAGCATCTGTAAAGTACACGCAACCATTTTGCACATACTGAACATAGGAAATTAGCCCACTGTTTCGAGCTGCATCCAAAGTGGCAATGCTAATCCCCAGTAATTTGGCAGCCTCTTTCCGCGAAATCAATTTTTCCATAGGTGGTCCCCCTTTCTGTCAAAGATGTGGTTGTTGCTTTCAAAATCACATGAATGCGCTGGCAACCGAAGCTGCCAGCGCATGGTATCTGACTTTGAAAAATTTACTCGCCACATTTGCCACGCACCCCTGGCGATGGGGACATTCCGGTCTCCGCTGGCGCGGCTGTCATAACTCCGCAGCGTCGTTTTACTCGTGCGCCGCAGAGTTCCCCCCAAGTCTTTAGGAGGCCGTGAGGAAGTATCTTTAACCCCTATGCAGT
>URVP01000021.1 GCA_900551345.1 uncultured Eubacteriales bacterium | reverse complement strand
CTGCACTTGGCAAATCCATTCTTTTACCCCTTCAAAAAGATTAGGGTTATTAAATTCGGCAAGGGTATTATCTATATCAAAAATTATAAATTTAATATTCTTTTCCGAAAACAAATCGGGATTAATTTCCGTAACCCGTTTAAAATGAAGGTCGGGTTTAACTAACGACATATACAACACTCCAAAAAATTGTATCCTGTAAGTCAGGTCAAAAACAAAAAGGGCGGCACACGCCACCCTTCTTTTAGCTTAATAATTCCTTTGCACATTGATTTATCTGTTTGCCGTCGGCTCTGCCTTTAACCTTTGGCATAACCGCACTCATAACCTTGCCGATGTCCTTCATGGACACAGCACCCACAGAATCAATTGCGTCTTTTACAATTTCAGTCAACTGCTCGGGCGTAAGCTGTTCGGGCAGATAGGCAAGCAGGACATTAATTTCAGCATTAAGACCGTCGATAAGATCCTGTCTACCGCTTTTTTCATATTCGGGAAGTACATCCTTACGCTTTTTAAGCTCTTTCGAGATAACTTCCAGAACACCGTCATCATCAAGCGTAACTTTTTTGTCCTTTTCAATCTGAAGAACCGATGCACGCACCATCTGAACAGTATCCTTACGAATTATGTCCTTATCTTTCATGGCCTGTTTGAGGTCATTTAAAAGTGTTTCTTTAAGTGACAATTTAACACACCTCAATAAAAAATCAGTACTTTCTCTTTCTTGCTGCTTCTGACTTTTTC
Organism: uncultured Eubacteriales bacterium; assembly: GCA_900551345.1. Lineage (GTDB taxonomy): Bacteria > Bacillota > Clostridia > Monoglobales > UMGS1388 > UMGS1388. The sequence goes on along the minus strand of URVP01000021.1, from coordinate 14,406 downwards.
TTTCTTCTTACGCTTGGTTTTTCATAATGTTCTCTTTTGCGTACTTCCGAAATAACTCCGGCTTTTGCACACTGCCTTTTAAACCTACGAAGAGCGCTGTCTAAAGATTCGTTATCTTTTACTCTGATTTCTGACATTGATAAATCCCTCCCTCCGCATAGGCAATAACTAAATTCCTAATAAATGTAAACTTCCACCTAATAAAATCAGGTTACCCAAAATTATAAAACATTTTATATGTTTTGTCAATAGGCAGTTTAATAATATATGCAATTTTTTCCGAAAAATTCATTAAACTATTTTTTCGGTTTTAATTTCAGTATATTGTCTCAAAGCTTCAAGTCCATTGCAAAGCCCGATGGTTTGTACGGTAAGGCTTCCTGCGCACACTGCCGTTTTTGCCACAGTATGTAAATCAGCTCCATGTGCAATGCAGTAAGCGGCAGCCGCAGCCATTGAGTCTCCTGCTCCTACGGTACTGATGCATTTAACATCGGGAGCGTATACACGAAGAATCTGCTCTTCGTCCCCCACTATAGCACCCTTTCCTCCCAATGAAAGAATGACAAGTTTTATTCCGTTTTTTATAAGTGTTTTTACGGCATCCGTCTTTTTATCTTCCGTATCCAGAGTTTGCTCAAAAAGCTGCTCCATTTCATAAAGATTTGGTTTTACGCAATAAGGATTTGCTTTAATACCCTCCGCCATTTTTTTACCGTCGGCATCCAAGATTACAGGCACATTTTTATCTTGTGCCATTTTGGTAAGCCGAAAGTATATATCGTTATCAATACCGGTCGGAGTACTGCCCGAAATAATGACCGCACAAGCATCATCTGCCGCAAGGTCAAACAATGACATAAACTTTTGCACATCACTGCCGCTGACCGCAAAACCCGGCTCGTTTATCTCGGTGGTAATATTATCATCGGTGTTTATTATCTTATAATTGGTACGCAGCTTACCCTTGCTTACAATAAATCCGTACGGTATACCTATTGAATCAAGATATTTCTGCGCCATGTCACCGGCGGTTATGCCGCAGGCAAGCACAGGGCAGCCAATAGAATTAAGAACCGCAGCACAGTTAATACCCTTGCCTCCTACACTGAGGTTTTCGGATGTTACCCGATTCAGCCCTCCGTATTCAAAGCCGTTAATCTCGATGGATTTATCCAAACACGGATTAAGTGTTACCGTGATTATTCTTTTGTTCATAATAATCGACCTCTGTTACTATATTAATTAAGCGGTAATAAACTTTTGCATCATTTTTTCAATCTAAACCCAAAAGGCAAAAGCTGAGACAGCGTTTTATTGCTTATATCTTTTCCGTTATATAAAATTACTTCAAAATCTTCATCGCAAAACTCGCTCATAACTTGGCGGCAAACACCGCAGGGTGTGCAAAAATCCGAGATTTTCCCCTGTTTTCCGCCCACTACGGCTATTTTTATAAAATCCTTTTCTCCATCGCTTACAGCTTTAAAAAATGCCGTTCGCTCAGCACAAACCGTTGGAGAAAACGAAGCGTTTTCAATATTACATCCTGTATATATCTTACCGTTTTTACATAGGAGCGCCGCTCCTACCTTAAAATCCGAATATGGCGTATATGCCTTGTCCATTGCCTCCGTTGCAAGAGATACCAGTTTCTCGTCCGTCATATAATTCATATCTCCTTCGGTAATTTTTTTGCAATTTTTACTATACGGCTTGTCCCCAGTCTTGACGCTCCCAGCTGTATAAACTTTTCAGCATTCTCAATAGATGAAATGCCGCCTGCGGCTTTAATTTTAACCGGCGGTCTGATATGCCGGGCAAAAAGCTCCACATCATCAAATGTAGCGCCGCCCTTTGAAAATCCGGTTGATGTTTTTATGTAATCCGCTCCCGAAGCGGAAACGATTTCACACATTTTTATTTTTTCTTCATCAGTCAAAAGGCATGCTTCAATTATGACTTTCAAAACTTTATCACCGCATATATTTTTTATGCTTTTAATTTCATCCCGGAGCATTTCATACTCCCCGTCCTTAAGCATACCCACATTGATGACCATGTCAATTTCGTCCGCACCGTTTTTTATTGCGTCCTCAGTCTCAAAACACTTTACAGCAGTAGTCTCATACCCGTTGGGAAAGCCAAGAACCGTACAGATGTTCATTCTTCCTTTTGCATACTCAGACGCTTTTTTTACAAAGCTTGGGGGAATACAAACAGACGCAGTATTGTACTTTATACCGTCATCAATAAGATTTTTTATATCCTTCCATACCGCATCAACTGACAAACAGGTATGGTCCACTCTCTTTAAAATTTCTTTTATATCCATACAATCACCGCATTTTGTCCTGATTTATCAAAATCTTAATTGCTTCTACCGCTGTATCAACGGCATAATCGGTATCGTGACACAATGTTTCGGGCAGTCCCATTTCACGCCTGGTCTGATTTCCTATCACGGCAAGCACAGAACCGACTCTTACACGCCTTACTGCGCCAACTATAAATAAAGTTGCCGATTCCATTTCACTGGTAAGCGCACCGCATTTTATCCATGCGTCCCAGTCCTCTTTAAGCTTTTGTGATACGGGCATGGTTTCCGGGCTGTGCTGTCCGTAGAAAGAATCCTTGCACTGCACAACGCCCAAATGTGTTGTCATACCCAAAGACCGTGCAGCCTCATACAAAGCGTTAGTTACCGCAAAATCCGCAACGGCAGGGTATTCTATGGGAGCATACTCTCTGCCCGTTCCGTCCAGGCGTATTGCACCGCTTGCAATAACAAGATGTCCCGCTTCAACCTCAGGCTGCATACCGCCCGATGTTCCCACACGAATAAAGGTATCCGCTCCGATATGCACAAGTTCTTCAAGAGCAATTGCCGCAGAGGGTCCCCCTATTCCGGTTGATACAACGCTTACCTTTTCTCCGCATAAGGTTCCGGTATAAGTGGTATACTCCCTGTTTGAGCCTATAAATACAGGACTTTCAAACCGGCTCGCTATCTTTTCACACCGTCCCGGGTCGCCGGGCAGGATAACATATCTGCCCGCATCGCCCTTTTTCAGCCCTATATGATATTCTTTATTATCGCTGTACACAAGAGACATAATCTAATCCCTCCGATTTTATAATATCTCGTTTTTATAGCTGCCTTCCGTTTCAAAACTGTAAAGACCCTCAAAATTGTGTGCTATCATTTCATGCACATTGTTATCTGTGTAAAAAGCAGTATGGGGTGACATAATCACATTGGGGAATGAACGCAGATAAGCCATCTGCCTGTTGTTTATAACATCGCCCATACGATTATAATAGTAAAGTCCGTTTTCGTCCTCCATTACATCAAGAGCGGCATATGCAACCTTTCCGCTTTCCAAGCCCTCAATAAGAGCGTCTGTATCTATCAGCGTACCTCGTGCCGTGTTTACAATAATTACATCTTTTTTCATATCGGCTATAGCCTTTTTATCAATCATATGATATGTTTCGTCAGTAGCCGGTGCATGGAGGGTTATAATGTCACACTCGCTTATAAGCTTTTTAAGCGGTACATAGGCTGCATATTTTTTTACCTCTTCATTTTCATATTCATCATTTGCATAAATCTCACAGCCAAATCCGCTCAGATGCTTAATTACCGTAGAACCGATTTTTCCCGTACCTATAACGCCGATTTTACAAGATGATATATCTCGTCCCAGTTTGCCTTTTAAAGAATAGTCCTGCACCTCCGCACGCTTTAAAATATGCGTTATATTTCTCGTGCACATAAGCATGAGCATAATGGCATAGTTAGCAACACCGTTAGGGTTATAATAAGTGGAGCAAACACGCATACCGCACTTTTTCGCCGTTTCCATATCAATATGTTCAAAGCCTATAGAGCGTGCCAGCAGGTATCTTACCCCCACCTTGCAAAATGCCTCTATCATTTCCTTTCCCATATCGCACGGAGTAAATGATATTGCGTCACAGCCTTTTGCAAGATGTGCATTTTCCAAAGTAGGGTATTCGGAGGTGTAATCAAAATCAATACCGTACTTACTGCTTGCTTCCTTAGCATATCCCAGCTCGTCAAAATCTCTTGCAGCATATATAAAAATTCTCATAATTTTTATTCCTCTTTCCGTTATAAATATTTTCTGATTTCATCAGTGAGATTTTCCGCTATGCATTCACAGCCTCTAATATTCGGGTGAGTCAAGTCACCGCTTAATCCTGCCGAACCTATGGATAGCAATTTTTCACCGTTTAGATAAATTAAATTATCACAGTTATGCTTTTCAACAGTCTCTTTTACTATACTTCGATAACCTTTTATAAAGCTTTCTTTCTGAGAGTTGGGTTCTGCATACAGATAAAACAAATCAATACAAAATACCTTTTTGCCGGTATCTGATACGGTTTTTATAAGATACTCAACCCTGTTCTTAAACTCATCAAAAGGCATGCCGATAACATTAACCCCCATTTCAAGGGTTGCAAAATCCCAATCTCCTCTCCCTGCAATATAATCAGCCATCTCTTTTTCCAAGCAGGCACTTCCCGCAAAACCAAGATTGATAAGGTCCGCTTTAAGATTTTCAGCCGTGCGTGACGCATAGCTGTTCATCTGGATCAGACTCAGGCTTCCGTGAGTGATTGATGAACCATATGCAAGATACCTTATGCCGGGCACTTCCTCTTTCTCAGGCGGCCGGCACTTTCCATAAACATCGGAGATTATACATCGGGTGTTGGGCAGTATAAGCCTCACCACTCGTGGCGAAAAAGTAAATCCACTATCTTTGCTTATTTCACCGTAAATCTCAGGATGAGGCGGCGAAGTAACAGTAATGGTACAATCCGGGTCATCGGTGATTATTTTACGGCACTCCTGCCAGCCGGCTCCGATACAGCCGTAATACACATATACAAAGGCAAACTCGGTATCGCAGGTGTGCAGTTTTACTTTTACCCCTCTGTCATCAAGACATACAAAGCGTATTTCACAGCCGCTGGAAAACCTGTTTTTCTGCCTTCCCTTTTCGGACAGTTTTTCTTCATATTCACGGGGAATACGGAGCATTTCAAAACCGTTTTCGGTTTCATCAAGTTCTGAAACATTATATAATTGTGCGTTTTTAAATACCATTTTTATTTCCCCCAAATGGTTCTAAAAGCATAGCAATAAATATTATTATGCCATTTATATGCATTTTAATTATACCAATACCAAAAGAAAAAAGCAAGGCAAAAGCCCTGCTTTTTTCTTATTTGAGGCGTGTGCATACGGATAGGCACATACATGTAATCTTATTTTTTAATTAATGCAAAGATAGTTATACAGCATGGAGGCTGCCTCAGCTCGTGTAATATTATCCTGAGGTCTTACTCCCGAATTATCTCCTCCGATTACACCCATACCGTAAAGAATTGCCGCATAGCCTACCTTATCAGCGGACACAAGACTGCTGTCTTCAAAATCGAGAGTGAATATTTTAGAAAGTTTAGCTACTCTTTCAAGATTTGCAAAGCGAATCATAAATACGAATGCGTCCTCTCTCGTAACTGCAGCTGTTTCATTTCTTTCGTCTTTGGTTATAATTCCTTCACTAAAAAGTCTATTATATAAATCATCTGTGGAACAGCTTATATATGATCTATTTATACAACCCGCTGCAAACAATCTCAAAAGGTCCTCTTGAGTGATATTGCTGTCAGGATTGAATGTATCTCCCGGAAGTGCAATTCCGACTTCTCCAAGTTTTTTAACAGCCTGCTCACTCCAGTGACCCTGTATATCTGTGTAGTCAGCTTTGGGCTGTTCGCTTGCGTACGGCTGGTATTTTTCGCCTGTTTTTGCATCAATTTGGATATATTCATTTTCATTTGCCGAATAGCAAAGAACATAAACTCCGCCGCTCTTAGCATACACAAGATTTATGGGTGCATACTCTGTAAGCTTTTTATATGCATCTTCAGCGGAAAGCGCACCTTCAGTGCTTTCAAAGGTGAGACTTTCGTCGATATAGTTTGAATAATATGACAACTTGTCATTTTTCATATCATAGCTGATGCTGATGGATTCCCCTATTACCGGCACGGAATTCTCCACACGCTCGTAACTCTTGCTTGCCGTCATTTTATGGGATTCTGACTCTGACGCCTTGCATTTTGCATAATCATCAGCTGCATATTCCGAAACGAATTTATCCATCGCTTCGTCAGCTTTTTGTTTTTGAGCGTCTGTTGCTTCTTCATCAGCAAAGATACCGTCACCGTAATTATAGATGCTTTTTATTTTTCCGGTCTTTGCATCAGCAGATACGCTTAACGCAGAACCCTCTTCTTCATCCTTGCCAAAAGTTAAATGCATTGTATATTCATCGTCGTATTTTGTTACACTGCTTGACAAAAGTTTTGCATCGCTATCCATTTTAAGCACAGAAATGCCGCGAACAGTCTTTTCAATTTCATCAACAGTTTTAAGATCTGCAACTTTGTTCAGCTCAGCAATTTCTTCCGGAGTGAGTCCTCCTCCTTCACCTTTGGAAGCTTCAGAATCAGCAGCCGTATTTTCTTCAAATATTCCTATCATGTCTTCTGCATCTTTTTCCACTACTTCACCGGTTGCAGCTGAAATATAACCTGCGGTTGAATCTTTGAAGCGGTACACCAGCTTTGTGGAAACATCGTCTTCATTATAAACCTTTACATAAACCATCTCAGCAGGGAATTGACTTTTATATGCACTGTAGTAATCAAAATCTTTAAGTGCAGTTTCCTCAGCAAATTTGGTATCGTAATCAAACTGAGATGAAACAGATGTAACAGTTATCTTTTCACCGGAAGCCGTAAGATTTACCGAAGCTGTATTATTTTCCACATAGCAATTATCCTTCATGCGTTTATATGGTATGCTGTAAACCGTTCCGTTTGAAGATGCATTTGCCCATATGTTTTCCTTATCGCACACAAACAAATCATTTTCATTTGCAAATGCTTCAGGGAGAAGTTTTTGCATAAAGCTGTCTGACTGTTTAATAACCTCTTCACGGTCGATTAAAGAAAGCCTGTTACTTTCGGATTTTTCATACATATCATCTGCATAGTAGCGATAGCTTTCTATTCTTCCCTGGGCATCACATCGTATGTCAATTGAAGCGGAGGAGTCCTCTCTGCTCCAGGTAAAACTATATGTAACCTTTGTGTTGTTTGTATAACTTGAGCTGTCAAACTGTGTAAAGTCAGCGGGAATATCCACCTTTGTCTTTACCGACACAAGCGCCTTCTCCATTTCGGGAGAATTGGTCTGTCCCTCTGCCATTGCCGCGCCGCAGCTAAGCAAAAGAGATAAGCATAAAAGCATTGCGATAATCTTTTTCATAATTATTTCTTCCTTTCTGTATATATATTACTGATCTGCATATGCGTATCTGCCCATAAACAATATGTCTCCGCTTGTTTCATCTTTTATAACATATGTAAAAGGCTTATTAAACTTAATAATTATGGGTTCAGGCTTTTCATAAAATCCTGCTGTGTCAACCATAATAGCTGTCACCGCAGCTGCCTCGGTACCCTCTTCGTCTACTTTGATATAGGATTTATGAATTGAGTCCTGAACACACATTCCGTCATTTCCGTACATTGGTTTTAGCTGTGCTTTCGGTGTGAAAGCCCTTACAATTCCAAGCCCTTTTAATATGTCATTGAGAGATTTAGAAAACTCTGTTTCAAACTTCGGAAGGCTTAAATCAATGTATGTAGTATTCAAAGAAGCAGAATTTACAACGGATACAGGACTTGCTATCTCATTATCACTCATAAGCAGATACATACTCATTGATACATCTTTACTGCTTTTATAGGGCAGTTTTAAAACCTGTACCCCATCAGTAACCGCATAGGACATATATCCTGTTTTATGCATAAAATCTATCTGCTCTTTACTGCCGTCCGCAGAAGTAAAATCTTCTATATATGTATCGTTTTGGCTGAATGTATCAAGCCACTCTGCTTTAAAGTATATGGCATTTACAAGCATGGTTTCAAAATTAGAATCGCTGATCAGTGAAGTTATCTTGTCGTTTGTTGCTTCGCTTACCCAATCGTTAACACGATGCACTGCATCAGCGTTATTCACTGTATCACAATCAGCTCTGTAATACTCTTTTACAATGTCTTTATAATCTTCACTGAAAGAAGAAACCGCGCTGTCGCTGTTAACCCACAGGGAATTTGCTACATTTATATTTATCTGCTCTGACCCAAGATATTTTTCAATAGTCTGGGCAGATTGTTTATTAAATTCGCTTAAATCTTCAATCCGTGCGGCACTTAAGATTTCTTCAAGAGTTTCACCCTCCGCTCCGTTGGCAAGAAGTGCAAGCGCCATTCTTACAGAAAAAGGAGAAAACATATAGTTTTCATCCTTGGGCATAAAACTGTTTAAATCATCCGAAAAATTTTCTTGCTCCACAGAGGGTTTGTTAATATAGTTATAGCAAATACCCGCCGTCTCGCCTCTTGTAAGAGGTCTGTCCTCTGACACTGCCGTCTTCAAATCATTATCCGTAAGCAGATTATTTTCCTCTGCCTTATCAAAAGCATTTTCAATGGTAATTCCCTTACTGCCCGAAGCTGCAAGAAGAATTTTTACAAACTCCCGTCCGGTAACGATGCGGTCAGGCTCGAAAAGGCCGTCCTCCGTTCCGTTAACAAAACCTTTTTCATAAAAAGCATAAATATGTCCTGCCGCCCAGTGGGACGAAGCATCAGCAAAAGGATACTGCTCCGGATCATACATACCGTCAGAGATTCCCAATAATCTCGCTGTCATTGTAACAGCCTCCGCACGGGTTATTGTGTGGTCGATTTCCAAACCGTTTTCCGTGCCTTTTATTATCCCGGTTTCAACAAGATAATTTACTGCTCTTTCCTGATTCGATTGTGTCTCATCAGTATCTGCTGATACAGCAAAAGAAGAAAACACAAGACATAAAAGCACAAAACAACAGATAATTCTTTTCACTTTAACCATCCCCCTCAAGATGATTGTACCATCAACGCACTGCTTTTACAATAACCTTTATATTTATAATACAATTGAGAGCGATAAATTGTTGGATTTGCAGATAATTATTTCAAAATAATTATCTTAAAGAGATGAACCGGTCAGTTTTATAACAAACTTACTCTTATTATTCAATTTGTCAGCCAATTCATCTCTTATTTGTTAATCAGTCCATAATCGCATTAATCATCTGTTCAGCCTCAGCTGCTGTTACATTACCTTGAGGATTAATAAGGCCTTTATCGTCACCGTCTATCAGTTTCTTCTGATGCGCCCATGCCATTGCCTGCTGAGCATAATCGGAAATTTCATCCGCATCATCATAGTTGGTTAATCCTGTATAATCCATAATCATGGGGCTATTTGAATAACGCCAAAGAATAGTTACCAATTGTTCACGGGTTATTTCATCATCGGGACCAAAATTACCGTCATCATATCCACTGATAAATCTTTCACTGCTTGCCCAGCGAATTGCTTCGGTATAATCACTATCCGCCGATACATCACTGTAATTTAAAAGGTAATTTACAATGGGATTTCCTTCAGCATTGTGCAAGAGCATAACCAATCCGGCACGAGTAAGAGGCGCAGAATCAGCCGAATCCAAAATCATAATATGATTAGCATATGTCTGAGCCGGATAAGACTCGGCAACTGCATTGTACCAAGCCATAATGTATGTGTCCGGCTTAATATCATCATATGTTAACGAATCTTTTCCCGAATAAGATGTAATGTTTGTATTTTCATCTGCCGAAATATACAAAGATTGATTATCCGTAGTTATTTTTAATGTGCCGTTTTCTTCGGTTAAAGCCTCAACTTGATGGAACTTTGCACATGAAGCGTCCTGAGGAATATTACGAACAACTGCAAAAGCTGCTGACTGAGGCGGCAAGGATAATGTGGTAGCCGAGCTATGGAAAACATAAATGCCTTCACCTACAGCTAAATCTGACAGGTCATCTGCACAATGGTTGCCGCTGTCTATCCAAACGGTTTTTTCTGAAATGTTTGCAATGTATTCTCCATATCGTTCAGAATCAAGCCACAGTTGAGAAACAGTGCCGTCCTCATTCTTAATGATATCTTTAATCTGTCCGTAGTACAAAATGCTGTCAGGAACCTGCATGGTTGTTTCTGCTGACGAATCGGAAATTAAATCGGTCGTCAAATCTTGCGCTGCCATTGCAGAAAAACCGCTAAAACAAAGCATGGAACAACTTAAAGCAATTGAAATTAATCTTTTCTTCATAATAACACTCCCCTTTATGTAATACCTTATGACAAATGCTTGTCACGATTAATTGGATTAATTTAAATCCCTTTCATATATAATACAATTGGCAAACACAAATTGTTGGACTTTTATACAAAATTTTATAAAAAACGAAACCGCAGCGTCGAAGGGGTAAAGACGCCGCGGTTTCAAGGGGCAAACTATTTAATTATGTCACTTATTACACTATTGGGGATAACAAATTCAGGGCTGCCCTGTGCACCTGCTGCAACCTCATATTTGTCAAATGCGATTACAAGGTTTCCGTTATCGTTTATATAGAAATTCTGATCAGGTTTTATTTTGTCGAAATCTTCTGTAAATTCGTTGTCAGTATCAATCCAGAACATTCCGCTTTCCTCTTTATTGAGACGGCGCATTTCCTGTTTTATATAATCACTGATGGGTGTTATATAATCTGCATTCTTTTTAAAGAGTCCTTCAAGGGTAAGAAGCTCGCCCGTATTTTTGTCTATGGTATAGAAAGTATGCATTGTTGACGAAGAACCGCTGGTTGTAAGAACATATACATCAAGGGCAAGAATATCATCGTTGTCAGTTTTTATTTCATAGTCAGATGTAATTCCCATATGTACGGTTTCTTCACCGAATTCTTCTTTTAAAGCCTTAACATCTTTTTTATACTGCTCTATCATTTCCTGTGCATCTTTTGCAAGAGCTTCGTTTATTGTGTTTTCAAGCTGCTTATCTTTAAGTCCTTCAATTCTGGGCGTTACGATATCTGCCTCATATCCGTCATCATGCATCTCAAATCGGTCAAAAGTTACCACTCTCACTATGGAGCCTATAACCGGTACATCCGACATAGCGTAAGCGATTGAAGGCACAAAATTAAGTGTAAGCGCAAACACTAAAACAACTGCTGCTGCCACAGAGGCACAAATTGATATTGTCTTTTTCATATTTAATCTCCTTCTAAATTTTTCAGATACCTGCAATTTAAGTTTTTCCGGTGCAGTAATGTTATTGTATTCATTTCTAATATCGCTGAGTTTCATAATCTCCCTCCAATTCTATTTTAAGCATGTTAAGGGCTTTATACAACCTTGTTTTTACCGTATTTTCGTTTAAGTCCAAAATATGTGCAATATCTTTAATGGACATGTCTTCTAAAAATCTCAGCACAATTATGCTTTTGTATTTTAAAGGAAGATTTTTTACGAGTTCCTCAAAATTCATTGAGGAATAGTCGTCATTGGCATACAGGCGCTCCTGCATTTCGTCGTCAAGATATATAACTTTTTTATTTTTCCCCAAATATGTAAAAGCTGTATTGGAAATTATTTTGTAAAGCCAGCATTTTACATTGTCCTCACTTCTCAGACTTGAAACTGCTTTTAACGCCTTAACTACGCTTTCGTTAACCACATCACATGCATCATCTTCATTTTTCATGTAAGTGTATGCAAAACGATACAACGCATCGATGTTTTTATTAATGTAATTTTCGAGTATACTCTTTTTATTCATATTATCCTCCTTTCATATACTGAGACTTTTAACATACCTTAAAAAGTTTTAAATTTCTTTATTTTTTTACAAATGCTCCTTACAGCTTAAAGATTCTACCGTAAGTTTAAATACACAAACTGCGTCAAGCATTTTTTCCGAATACTCGTTATATATTTTCCCTGTATTATGCAGCATTATTGATGTCAGGCCTTTTATTTTCTCTACTCTGTCGGCTGCAAAAGTGATTACCCCATTGCCTATAACGCTTTTAAAACGGGCAGTACAGTCACAAGCTAATTCAGAAGGCTGAACTAATTCATAACCCGTATCCAATTCAAATCCAACCAAAGGATTTGAATTTATTAAATCGATTTTTCTGCCTTCCTTTGCACTGTGAAAATAAAATACATAACCGGTTTGCGTTTTTTCATACCCAAAATTCATGGGCACTATATATACTCTTCCTTTATCATTAAAACCTATTCTGCAACAATGACATTCGGAAATGATTTTTTCAATTGCATCAGCGGCTGTTACTTCTCTATCTTTTCTTCTCATATATGATTCTCCTATCTTTTTATACTTTTACAACAATTATACTTATAAATAATCAATATATCAATCATCTAAAAACAAAAAAAGAACCCTTATTGGATTCTTTTATATTACCGTTATTTAATTTTACTTTCCCAAAGCATGCACTAGTACACAAGTTTCGCCGCTTTCATTTTTAAGTTCGGCATAATAATCATTTTCTGATGTTTTTCCGTATATTTGCACCGTGCTGCCCCGGAACAACTCCCTGCGATATGTAACTTGCAGCTCCGCTATCTCCATTTTATCAGATATGAATTCCAAAGCGGCATCTACCGACTTTACATTATTCATATGCCCGTTAGTATCAATGTCACGCCGCTCAACTTTGGTATCGCCCAGCAAAGACAAATCTTTGGCAGGTTTTAGCTTAACAAAAGAAAGTCCGTTGTCCGGTTCATTAACACTTTCATAAGCATCCTGAAGATTATCAGGAATATTTACAATCTTCATTTTATCGGTATCCACCATAAACCACACGGCAGTTGCAATTATTTTAAGCTGTCCGTCCTGACGGATTTCATATTTTCTTATGGCTTCTACCTTGCGTATTTTCATAATACCCGTTTTAACCTCTATATCACTTCTGCTGCTTAGAGGTTCGATAAATTTTACACGCCAGCCTTGAAGCAAAAAAGCGTTGGATTGTGCGTAAAGTTTATTCAGCGAGAAGCCGGCAGCCCCGGAATGGGCTATGGATATATCCTGCAAAAGTTCCAACACCGTACTGATTTTTACATTCTTATTCTCGCCCAAGTCACCGTATCTCAATTCATACTTTTTTAAAAACATCTTATTATCTCTTTTCTTTGCCACAATGCGGCATAATAGTGTAAATATACAAAGCGGCAAAAACCTATTTATGCGGAAGTTAAATACAGTTTCACCTTCTGATTTTCCGCCGAAAATAAGTTTTTGCCTTTATGTGCATTTATATTTTGCTTGATTTATGCTCCGATTTTTCTGAACTTATTATATCTTGCCGCAAGAAGCTCCTGCACTGAAAGCTTTTGTTTTGCTGCAATTTCTGATGCAAGATAGGTCTTAAGGTCAGAGCAAATCTCCTCGGGTGTTTTATCTTTTTCTTCAATAATTTTTTCCACAACTTCATAATCATACAGATTATGTGCCGTAAGCTTTAAAGCCTCGGCAGCATCGGGAGCTTTTGCAGAATCTTTCCACAAAATACTTGCGCAGCCTTCGGGGGATATAACCGAATATACAGAGTTTTCAAGCATAACGGCAGTATCACATACGCCCAAAGCCAAAGCACCGCCGCTTCCGCCTTCGCCTACGATAACAGAAATTATGGGTACCTTAATTCCCATCATTTCAAAAAGGTTTTCGGCTATTGCTTCGCCCTGTCCTCTTTCCTCTGCATCTATGCCGCAATATGCACCTGAACTTCCGATAAAGCAAATAATCGGTCTTGAAAACTTTTCTGCCTGTTTCATCAGTCTTAAAGCCTTGCGGTATCCTTCGGGAGTGGGACATCCGAAATGTCTTTTCATTCTCTCTTCAATGGTATCTCCTCTCTCCATGGCTATTGCCGTTACGGGAGTACCGTTAAGGTAGCCTACTCCTGCTATGATGGCACCGTCATCGCCAAAGCGTCTGTCACCGTGCAGTTCTACAAAATTGTCAATCATTCTGTTTATATAATAACCGCCCATAGGTCTTTTGTTATTTCGTGCGGCAAGCACTCTGTCATAAGCTCTTACTTTTTCTGCAGATTTCATATTATTCACCTGATTTCCGAAAATTGTATTGTAGCTTTTTAAGCTGTTTTTACATGTATCTTGAGCAGCTTTCCGATAGTGTATTTAAGTCTGCTTCTTTCCTCTATGAGATCAACAAATCCATGTTCAAGCAAAAATTCCGCACGCTGGAATCCTGCCGGCAGTTTTTGTCCCGTTGTCTGCTCAATAACTCTTGCTCCTGCAAATCCGATGAGCGCCTTAGGTTCGGCAATTATAATATCACCCTGCAT
>URVP01000020.1 GCA_900551345.1 uncultured Eubacteriales bacterium | reverse complement strand
AGTCCCCTGCATCTGATACAAACCCATTCCGCTACAGTGGTGAATACTACGACGAAGAAACAGGCTTTATCTACCTTCGTGCAAGGTATTACGACCCCGGTACAGGTAGATTTATTACCGAAGACCCGATAAGAGACGGACTTAATTGGTATGTGTATGCAAATAATAATCCGGTTATGTTTGTGGATCCGTGGGGATATTGGGCTAGTAACAACGCTGATGACAAATACAAAACTGTTAATCCTATAGTTTATGATGCATTATCTGATTTAACAGAAACATGGAATAATCTTGATTTTTTAGAACAACAAGGGATTGACATTGGAACTATGAAAGACGCCGTTCACAATTTAGCAAACGAGATAAGAAAAATCGGAAATTCAATTATAGTAGAAAATCATGATATTATAGGCTCTCGCTTTAATAATGTTGAAAAAGTTTTATATGAACAATATTCGTCAGAAGGTATTGCATTTTTAACATATGGAGTATTAGCAAGACAGAAGACAGAAGAATATTATGGTGATGGTTATAGAGTAAATGATGACTCAGATGCATTTAGACATGCTTATTGGAATGCAACTTTGATAGACTCTATTGGAAGTAATTTGACTGAATTGTATACAAATGCACATGAATACGGCTTCCCAACAAATTTTAACAGTAATACTTTTTTGGGAACAAAAATGGATTTATACAACAATGCACAAGGGCGAGAAATTGGTGAAAATGTATCTAAATACAATATTTACAAAGAAGTATTAAACGCAGTAAGGAAAGGGGAGCTAAAAAAAATAGAAAATGGCAAATTAGTTCCGACAAACAATGGAATGGTAATTTCAGCGATTTAATGAGAAGGAAGTGCATATATGAAACGTTTGATAATAGCATTGATATTATTACTAATTATTATAATTTTAGTTCTTATTTGTATTAGAGAATATCACAAAACAGTTTTCTCTATAGAAGGATGGGAGGCAGATATATGGGGAAGATATAAAATGATTGACGATTTAACCCAAACCAATGATTTATATGGAATGAGTTCTGCTGAAATACTGCAATTACTTGGAGATAATGGATTAGTAGAGGATTCCCATTATACATATTATGTGGGGAAAAGTTTTTCAGGACCAATATTGTTTAATATATCTTTTGATACTAATGATTGTGTATCTGATTTTGGTATTATTGTTGATTAAGTTTTCTAAGACAAGGGGGCGGCTTTGCAGCTTTACTGCGTCCCCTTGTCTTATACAAAGAATTACCGCTATGACGCCTTCGGCAATCTTAAAAAGTCCCCTGCATCTGATACAAACCCATTCCGCTACAGTGGTGAATACTACGACGACGAAAGCGACCTAATTTACTTAAGAAACCGCTACTATGACCCATCAGTCGGCAGGTTTATCACCGAAGACCCAATCCGTGACGGGCTTAACGGGTTGTTTCGTGCTAAAGACACGGATTCCTTCGTATACCTTGATATTGCGAAGGAAGATCGGTAAATCTTTAATGATTTATAAAGAAAGGTCAATATGGCTGAGGAGGTTAAGATGTTGTTTATTCTAAGAAAGCTGCCTTTTGTTATTCCGGCACTCGCAATTTTTAACATGGCAATCATAGAGCTTTCTCATGCAATTGGAGACAGCCCTTTTAAGGATAAGTTAAATGAAATAATCAGTATACAATTCAAACAGGGAACCCCAATTTATTTCAATTACTGGATTATTTATGTAGGTATTTGTGCTGTCATAGCGGTTGTTATGGGAATTGTTAAAAAGTATAATTTTCTAAAAACAGTTTTGGCTGTATGCTTTAATGTGATTGTATGTGTCCTTTTGTTTCTTTTTATAACGAGTATGATGTAATTGTCTTTAATGCTGTTATCCAGCAATGATGGGAATCAATAAATCCATATGGTATAACGATTGATTTTTGCACTACCGGGTGATTTCGATGAAAAAGTATATTATTATAATAACCATTATTATTTTGTTCTTGATTTTAGTGCTTAATTTTAAGACTGTGCTTGACGCAGGAAGCAATTTCTTCTGGAATATTGTTGGGGAGCAACTTGACAAAGAAGAGCAAGAAAGAGCACAAAAAATAAATAACGGTGAGATCGTACGAGGAAAGGACACAATATTGATCTGGAATGACATATTTGATATAGGTCATTATTATGACGGTGATTATCTTTCTTTATATTCCAGCGGAGTATATAATAACATACTGCGAAATGTAATCAGTCATAGGATACATGATGATAAATTGTATGTAGTTTCAGAAGAGGGATGTTCAGTAATAGATGAAGACAATCTATGTAAAGTATATATAACCGGTTCCGTTAATTCTTCTGTTGACACCGATATTGTTGACGGAGAAGAAAATACCCTCAAAAATGATCAACATGTTGAAAACAAGCATATAAAATATCTGAAATCATTTAGTGAATTTTCGCAGGAAGATCGGCAAATCTTTACTGAATTGAAAAAGTAAATATTTATTAACATAAGCGAACTAATTGGAGGGGATTTGATGATTACTAATAAAAGAATATTGGCTTTTATAATCGATACGGCGGTATTTATGATTATTTTTATGACGGTAAATATTATTCCTATATATGATGATTATTTTTCAGATGCTGATGTAATGCTTGACGCCAAATATTATATTATATACGGCATCTCCCTTTTACTTATAGCTATACTTTATATCAGTAAAGACTGTGTAAAAGGTCAAAGTTTGGGTAAGCGGTTAATGAAAATAAAAGCAGTCAGCATAAGTGGGGAAAGAACACATGTGTGGCAGCTGCTGGTTAGGAACATTACTGTTTTTATATGGCCGGCAGAGTTTATTTTGTTGCTGTGCAATAAACGCCGGATCGGAGATGTCATAGCGAAAACAAAGGTTGTTGAGATATAAAGTTTTCAATGCGATAGTTAGAGTATAACGAAAAACACAAGCACCGTATTCTCAAATTTCTTATTTCAGATACAGTATAACAACGCTTGCTGTTATATTTTTTGCATACGGGGCAAAGTGACAGAGGGTGTTTTGATAGCGTGATTTATATGGAATAGTTGTTACACAACCGGCAATATAAAGGCCAAAAAACGGAGCTGATAAATTTTGATAGAGAGAATAAAAATAAATAGAATTATAATATACATTCTTACATTGCTGAACATATTATATCAGATAGTTTATATGACATTTGGCAGATATATGACAAGCGAATTAGGTAATCTAATATATGTTTTCTATGTTTTCAGACCGGAATATATGATTATATCTGGGTTGGTGTCATGCGTTGCTTTTTGTGCTATTTTAATGATTCTTTTTAAATCAAAAAGACATCTGTATTTTGGCGATATAATTATTTTATTACTAAATGTTGAATACATGATATATTACATAAAACTTATAATGAAACAATAAACGGTTATTTGTTAATAGAGATACAATAGAGAAAATAGCTGAAAATGGCATGAAATCAGCATTTGAAAAGGCCTATGTCTGTTGAATAATTAGATTGTCTGAAAAAATATTTTAAGTGGAAAAATACTATTTGTATTACATGAAAACCCCGTACTCAGCCGCTCTGAATATAGGAGAACCGGGTACGGGGTGCTTTTGTATGCTGTATTTGTGCGCCGCTGACTAATCCAGTTCCAGCGCGCCGGTGTAAAGCTGATAATAGGTTCCTTTCAGCTTAAGTAGATCTTCGTGAGTACCGCGTTCGATAATTCGTCCGTGATCCAACACTATGATAACATTAGAGTTTCGTACAGTGGAAAGACGGTGTGCAATTACGAATACAGTTCGTCCGGTCATCAGTGCGTCCATACCTTGCTGTACAATGGACTCTGTACGCGTATCGATTGAGCTGGTCGCCTCGTCCATTATCATTACAGGCGGGTCGGCTACTGCGGCACGGGCTATGGCAAGCAGCTGACGCTGACCCTGACTCAGATTTGCGCCGTTGCCGTGCAGCATTGTGTTGTAGCCATCCGGCAGACGGCGAATAAAGTCGTCTGCACCGGCGAGCTCCGCTGCGGCGATACACTCTTCGTCCCGGGCATCTAAATTACCATAGCGGATATTTTCCATTACTGTACCTGTGAAAAGGTTCGTATCCTGTAATACAATGCCTAAACTATGCCGCAAATCTGATTTCTTAATCTTATTGATATTTATGCCGTCATAACGGATTTTACCGTCGCTGATATCATAGAAACGATTGATGAGGTTTGTAATAGTGGTTTTTCCTGCACCGGTAGAGCCTACGAAGGCTACCTTTTGACCGGGCTTAGCATATAGTGAAATGTTATGCAAAACGGTCTTTTCAGGAGTATATCCAAAATTAACATCATAGAAACGCACATCGCCCTGCAGTCGGGTGTAGGTAATCGTGCCGTCATGATGCTGATGCTTCCATGCCCAAACATTTGTCCGCTCCTCGCACTCGCTGATGCTGCCGTCTGCATTCTCCTTGGCATTTACCAAAGTGACATATCCGTCATCTGATTCAGGCTCCTCGTCCAGCAGAGCAAAGATACGGTGTGCGCCTGCAAGACCCATAATTACCATATTTACCTGGTTGGACACCTGACCTATGGCACCGGCAAACTGTTTTGTCATATTTAAAAACGGCACTACGATACTGATACTGAAAGCCATACCGGATATACTAACATTTGGTACATCTGTAAGCAGCAGTGCACCGCCTACCAAAGCTACCACTACATACATTACATTGCCGATGTTGCTCAGCAGAGGCATCAGGATATTGGCAAAGCGGTTACCGTTGCGGGCATTATAGAAGATTTCTCCGTTTACTTTGTCAAAGTCAGATTTTGCTTCTTCCTCATGGCAGAATACTTTGATTACTTTTTGACCGGTCATCATTTCTTCCATAAAAGCTTCAGCCTTAGCCAGCGTAACTTGCTGTCGCAGGAAGTATTTAGAAGAACGGTTGGTAATAACTCGTGCTGAAAACACCATGCATATTACGCCAACTACTACGATCAGTCCCAAAATTGCACTGTAGTACATCATGATAGCAAACACAGCAATCAGTGTAACAGCAGAGATCAGTATCTGGGGCAAGCTCTGGCTGATGAGCTGGCGCAGGGTGTCGACATCGTTGGTGTAATAGCTCATAATATCTCCGTGACCATTGGTATCAAAGTACTTAATGGGAAGATCTTGCATATAGCTGAACATTTTCTCACGCATTTTTTTCAAAGAACCCTGGGTAATGATTGCCATCATCTGGGTATAGAATGCACCGGCAATAAGGCTGATCACATACATTACAACCAGAATTGCTACATATGTTAAAATGCGTCCGGATACAGACGCCCAGTCTCCGCTTTTGTATGTTTCGTCAACGATAGCAATAATATTTTGCATAAACACCGACGGTGCGGAACTAACAAGGGCGTTTATTAGGATACAAATAAGTGTGACAGGCAGCAGTACCGGATAGAATTCAAACAAAGTGCGCAGCAACCGGCGCAGCACTCCCTTTGGCGCACGCTGTCCCCGAGCTGTTGTATTAGGAGGGGTGTTGGTTTTATTCTTCGCCATCTTGATCACCTGCCTTTGTCTGGGAAGTATAGATCTCTCTATAGATGTCGTTGGTTTTCATTAGTTCATCATGGCTTCCAATAGCGCTGATATGTCCGCCATCCATTACAATAATACGATCAGCATCTTGTACGGAGGCCACTCGCTGGGCTATAATAATCTTTGTGGTTTCAGGAATAAATTCACGGAAGCCTTGGCGTATCAGTGCATCGGTGCGCGTATCAACAGCACTGGTAGAATCGTCCAGGATCAGCACCTTAGGTTTTTTCAAGAGTGCGCGTGCGATACACAGACGCTGTTTCTGACCGCCGGATACATTGGCACCACCCTGTTCAATCCATGTGTCATATTTGTCAGGAAATTGCTGGATAAATTCATCAGCCTGGGCTAACCGACAGGCTTCCAGCATTTCTTCGTCGGTAGCGTTAGGATTACCCCAGCGAAGATTGTCTTTGATAGTTCCGCTGAACAAAACATTTTTCTGAAGAACTACAGCCACACTGTTTCTAAGATGCTCCAAATCGTACTTGCGTACATCTATGCCGCCTACTTTTACGCATCCTTGGGTGACATCATATAAGCGGGGGATCAATTGTACTAATGTGGATTTGGATGCACCGGTACCCCCCAGAATACCGATAAATTCACCGGATTTAATATGTAAATCCACATTTGCCAGCGCCATACGCTCTGCCTTTGCGGAGTACTTGAAGCTGACATTCTCGAAATCAATTGAGCCATCCTTAATCTCCGTGACAGCGTTTTTAGGACTTGTCATGGTGCTTTTTTCCGTCAACACTTCAACGATACGCTCAGCAGATTCCATAGACATGGTAATTATTACGAATACCATGGACAGCATCATAAGGCTCATAAGGATTTGGAAGCTGTAAGTAAGAATAGCGGACATCTGTCCTACTGCGATTCCCATACCGCGGCCGGTGATAACAGCGTAAGATCCGAAAGACATCACGAATACCATGCCGGCGTACACACAGAACTGCATCATGGGATTATTGAGAGCCATAATGCGTTCGGCACGGGTGAAGTCTTTGGAAACATCTTCAGCAGCCGCAGCAAATTTCTTTTTTTCGTATTCTTCACGCACATAACTTTTCACTACACGCATAGCCTGCACATTCTCCTGTACGGAATCATTCAGTGCATCGTATTTGCGAAATACCCGGCGGAAAATCGGCGTAGCTGCACGGATAACCAATGCCAGACCTATGCTCAGCAGAGGAATGGTGATAAGGAAAATCATGGCTAAGCGTCCCCCCATGGCAAAGCCCATGATGAATGAAAAAATCAGCATTAACGGACCGCGGATAGCTATACGGATTATCATCATAAAAGACATTTGCACATTCACAACATCGGTTGTCATACGGGTAACCAAGCTGGAAACTGAAAATTTGTCGATGTTTTCAAAAGAGTAATCCTGAATGCGATAGAACATATCCTTACGCAGATTGCGTGCAAAACCCGTGGAAGCTGTGGCGCAGGTATTGCCGGCTGCAACACCGAAAATCAGAGACAAAACAGCCATGACCACCAGCTGGATACCATACTTAACGATAACATCCATACCGCATCCGGCTTGCATCTGGTTTACCAGATTGGCAATAATAAATGGAATGATACATTCTAAAACAACTTCAACGGTGACTAAAACCGGTGTTAAAATAGAAATCTTTTTATACTCGCGAATACTGCGGGCAAGAGTTTTTATCATATGAGACAATCCTCCTTTAAAATATGATACACCCAATGCATAATACGGGTTGTATCGCAATAATGATTGTAAAAATGTTTGGGTTTAATGACTGTTATTCATCCAGGTTGGCGGACATATGAGAGACAGTTTCCAAAAACATTGACAGCTGTTTATTTGACAGTCCGCGAGTGAGGAGCTGTTCAGTTTGCCGCAGAGATTCGCCGATTTGTTCATCTAAATGTGCGGCTTTTTTCGTAGGAATCAAACTTTTTAATCTGCCATCACTGGTTACGCTCTTTTTTAGAATCAGACCGTTCTTTTCCATCAACTGCAAAATGCCGGTAGCTGTGGAGCGGCTCAAACTGAATTTATTCTCCACATCACGCTGGTATATAGGTCCATCTGCGTATTTGACGAGAATATAGTGCATCACACGGCACTGTAACCCCGTCAGTCCCAGGCTTTGCATGTTGGCGTTCATGCGTTTCTTTAACTTGTGAGACAAAATGTTAATATACAGACCGCAGTCTTTTTCCATTATAATTCCTCCTGTTTCTCTGCTTTAAGGCAGATAATACATTACAATAATTGTTCGAAAGCGAACAATTATTGTTCGGAAACAAACAAATTTTATCGCATAATGGCGAGATTGTCAATATATCTATTTAACTATTTTTCCCGGAATATCAGATAAACTTTTTGTGAATATGCTTGTGCCGGGGTATGCAATAGTAAAAATTATATTTTTGATTAGCTTGACCTTTATTTGCTAAAACAAAGGTCAGAAAACTGTTATTAAAAGTTTCCGTTCACCAAACATAAACAAAATATCATCTATGCGTTTTAAATTTTGTTTAACCGAACAAAAGCGAAGAAAGCATCAAAAGGAGAAATTTGCCGATAAATCGAAGCGAAATATACCGCTAAAAACCGCATAATATAAGGCTTTTTCACAATGGTCAAAAAAAGTCAAAAAAATTTTTAAAAAATTTTCAAAAAACTATTGACAAACCAAAAAAAGGTGATATAATATACTCGAAAGGTCAAAGAAAGTCAAAGTCAAAAAAGTGACGAAATCCGACCCGACATCATAAGGTATAAATAAAAAGGACTGATTTTATATGAGGATAACAAAAGATATAGAAGATTTTTTAAAGGATATGCTCAGGCAGTGCGACGGAACTCTTGAAATAAAGAGAAACGAGCTTGCCAGCCGTTTTAACTGTGTGCCGTCCCAGATAAACTATGTAATCTCTACAAGATTTACAAATGAGTGCGGATATACGGTTGAAAGCAGACGAGGAGGCGGCGGATACATTAAAATAACTAAGGTGAATGTAAATAAGAGCAACTACCTTATGCATACAATAAACAGTATAGGCGATATGATTTCATGGCAGACGACTTTGGCCATTGTCCGTAACTGCGTGGATTATGAAGCGGTTGCGGAAAGGGAAGCAAGAATCATACTGGCGGCTTTAAATGATAAGGCGCTGGGTATGGTGGAGAAGCCTCAAAGAGATGAGCTTCGAGCAAAGCTTCTTAAAAATATGTTAATAAATATAGTGAAATAAAAGAAAGGATGAGGTTTTATGTTATGTCAAAAATGCGGAAAAAATGAAGCAACGGTTCATATGGTACAGGTAATTAACGGAAATAAAACAGAGCAGCATCTTTGCCCTTCTTGCGCAAACATGCAGGAACATTCTTGGTTCGACACGGGCATCAATCTTAACAAGATGTTTTCAGGATTCTTCGAGCCGGCATATAGGCGAGAGAGTGTAAAATGCGGCAGCTGCGGTTCAAGCTTTGATGATTTCTTGAGAACGGGACTTTTAGGCTGCAGTGATTGCTATTCTGCTTTTGAGCAGATGCTTACATCTCCTCTTAAGCGTTTGCAGGGAGGTGCAACAAGACACTGCGGTAAACGGATCAACGAATCTGCCGGTGAGGATAATGCCAAAAAGGAGCCTTCTTTGAAGGAGCAGCTTAAGCAGGCTGTTGAACAGGAAAACTACGAGCTTGCGGCAGAGCTTCGTGACAGAATAAGAGAACAGGAGGGCAAGTAAAATGGCATGGTTTAATAAAAAAAGCGACAAGTCCACTTCGGTGATCAGCTCCAGAGTAAGACTTGCACGAAACATAAAAGGAATTCCCTTCCCCCATAAGGCGGACGGGAATGCACTAAAAAAAGTGTATGATATTTGCAGAAACATATATGACGGCAATGATTGGCTTAAAAAGAATTTTTCATGGCTGGATATGGAAAATACACCCTCTGTTGAATTGCAAAAGCTTGTAGAAAAACATCTTATCAGCCCGGATTTAACCAAAAATACCGCATATCGTGCAGCTGTTGTAAATGCTGATGAGGATATGTGCATTATGATTAATGAAGAGGACCACATCAGGATACAGTCAATAGCGCCCGGACTCAATCTGAAGGAAGCGCTTGAACAGGCCAATGCAATTGATGATGTTTTTGCTGCGGCGGTTGAATACGGATACAGTGACAAGCTGGGTTATCTTACAGCATGTCCTACTAATGTGGGCAGCGGTATGAGAGCGTCGGTTATGCTTCATCTGCCCCTCCTCACCGAGAACGGATATGTAAATCAGCTTATATCTGCTGCCGGCCGAATGGGCATAGCCGTAAGAGGTCTGTATGGAGAAGGCAGCAAGGCGGAGGGTGGAATTTATCAGGTTTCAAACCAGATAACCCTTGGAATAAGTGAAAAAGAGATAATAAAGAGAATTAATGACTTTATTGAAAACCTTATAAAAAAGGAAGAGGATACTCGCAAAGAGGTTTATAAAAATGACCCTGTAGGCTTGGAGGACAAGGTATGGCGTGCTTACGGAATATTAAGCACAGCCAGAAGTCTTTCTTCAAGAGAGCTGGTAGGCCTTTTATCAAATGTAAGAATAGGTGCTGATATGGGAATAATCAAAATTGACCCGTCAATGCTTAATGAACTTTTGGTGACTACGGCTCCTGCTCATATCGCAGCTATGTGCAAAGGTGAAGCTGATGCACAGAAGCGTGATGTAAAAAGAGCTGAATATATAAGGGAAAAAATGCAGAAAGCCTGCAAATAGCAAAATGCAAAATTTAAATAATATATTAAGATAAAAAGTTGCGATGATAAATTATCATACATTCGGTCTTAAGAAAGGAGTTGTTATATATGATGTACAATAAAAGATTTACAGAGGGTGCAGAAAATGCACTTAAACTTGCACAGGAAGCTGCAGTTGAATTGGGACATAACTATGTAGGCAGTGAGCATATTCTTCTCGGACTTATCCGGGAGGGCAGCGGAACGGCGGCCAAGGTGCTGTCGTCAGCAGGAATCTCATATGATGCTGTTGTAGAAAAAATAGAAGAACTTATCGGTGTGGGACAGCACGCAAATATAACCGCAGTATCCCTTACCCCGAGAACAAAGGCAATTCTTGAAACGGCTCTTGCCGAAGCAAATCGTCAGGGCACCGGTTATATCGGAACTGAGCATATTCTTGCCGGACTTCTTCGTCAGCAGGATAGTGTTGCAGTAAAAATAATTGTAGATTTGGGCGGCGACTGTCAGCGTATGTATGACGAGGCTGCCGGTTATGAACAGAGTGCAGATGCACAGGAAGGTTCATATAAGTCACCTAAAAAGGGAAAATCGGCAACCCCTACTCTCGACCAGTTCAGCCGTAACCTTAATGAAGCTGCAAAACAGGGTAAGATTGACCCGGTTATCGGTCGTGATAAGGAAATTGACCGAGTTATTCAGATACTTTGCAGAAGGACAAAAAACAACCCTTGTCTTATAGGTGAACCGGGCGTAGGTAAAACTGCAATTGCCGAAGGTCTTGCACAGAAGATTGTAGAGGGCAACATTCCGGATATTCTGAAAAACAAAACAGTTGTATGCCTTGATCTTTCCGCAATGATTGCCGGTGCAAAATACAGAGGCGAATTTGAAGACAGGCTGAAAAATGCAATGAAAGAAATAAAGGATGCCGGAAACATTCTGCTGTTTATCGATGAAATTCATACACTTGTGGGAGCGGGCGCAGCTGAGGGTGCAATTGACGCTGCAAACATCTTAAAACCCTCCCTTGCAAGAGGTGAAATACAGGTAATCGGTGCAACAACCTTTGATGAATACAGACAGTATATTGAAAAGGATGCTGCTCTTGAAAGAAGATTCCAGTCGGTAACCGTTGATGAACCTACTGAAGAAGAGGCTTTGCAGATTCTTAAAGGTATCCGTGACAAGTACGAAGCACACCATGGAGTTAAAATAACCGATGAAGCTCTGGAGGCTGCTGTAAAACTTTCAAAGAGATATATTACCGACAGGTTCCTGCCCGATAAGGCAATTGACCTGATTGATGAAGCGGCATCAAAGGCAAGGCTTAAAAGCTATACGGCTCCGCCTGAGATTAAAAAGCTGGAAGATAAGCTTGTAAAACTTGACAGAAATAAAGAGGAAGCCGTTAAAGGTCAGGACTTTGAAAAGGCGGCAAAAATCCGTGACGATGAAAAGACTACAAAGGAAAAGTTAGAGTCAGTAAGGAAGAAATGGGAAGAAAAACAGCAAAAGACAATAGGAACTATTGATAAAGACGATATTGCTGCGGTTGTTGCAGTATGGACAGGCATACCGGCAAATCAGCTTACAAAAACCGAGTCTGAAAGATTGCTTCAGCTTGAAGAAATTCTTCATAAGCGTGTTATCGGTCAGGATGAGGCAGTGCGTTCTGTTGCAAGAGCAATAAGACGAGGCAGAGTAGGTCTTAAGGACGAAAAGCGTCCTGTAGGGTCCTTCCTGTTCCTTGGTCCTACCGGTGTAGGTAAAACCGAGCTTTCAAAGGCTCTTGCTGAGGCAATGTTCGGTGATGAAGGCGCAATGATTCGTATCGATATGTCAGAATATATGGAAAAACATACTGTTTCCAGACTTATCGGTGCTCCTCCGGGATATGTAGGATTTGACGAGGGCGGTCAGCTTTCAGAGAGAGTACGGCGTAAACCTTATTCCGTAGTCCTTTTTGATGAACTTGAAAAAGCACACCCAGATGTATTCAACGTTCTGCTTCAGATTCTTGATGATGGTGTTATCACCGATTCCCACGGCAGAAAAGTTGATTTTAAAAATACTGTTATAATCATGACTTCCAATGTGGGCGCAAGACTTATAAGTGATAAAAAATCAACTTTGGGATTTTCTTCGGAAAAATCAGAGACGGCTGATTATGAAAAAATTAAGTCCGGCGTAATGGGCGAACTCAAAAAGACTTTCCGTCCCGAATTCCTTAACAGAATTGATGACATTATAGTATTTAATCAGCTTAATAAGGAAGAGATTTCTTTGATAGGCAGAAAGATGCTCGAAACCTTAGGAGAAAAACTTAAGGAAAATGAGATTACGGCACAGTTTGCAGATTCGGTTGTTGACATGGTAGCAAGCAAAGGATTTGACCCGGTATACGGTGCAAGACCTCTTCGCAGAACCATTCAAAACGAAATAGAAGATCTGTTTGCGGAAAAAATACTTGACGGAACTCTTAAAAAAGGCGATAATGTAACCGTAGAATATACTGACGGAAAGATTGAATTCAATAAAAATTAATTTGAACTTCACACAGTTTTCACAAAAGGGTGATATTCTTATACCGTCGAAAAGATAATTATTCTATGGAAGGGAATGAGATACAGTGTTTGAAAATCGGGATGATAATGTAATTCCAATGGAGGAAATTTATGACGGAATTTATGTGCCTGTAAGGGAACATAAAAAAAGACATAAGGGTAAAAAGAGTCTTGCATTGCTGATAGCAGCTTGCATGACCCTGTCGGCCGCAGCCGGAGTAGGAGGCGGCTATTATATAAAAGGACTGTCTGACAAGCCGGAAGCGGGCGCTCAGGTAAATGCAGTGATGACATCCACTGCTGCGGATGCGTCTGCTTCTCAGACCGGAGGAAATCTTACGGTAGCTGAGGTAGCGGCTCTGGTTGCAGATTCGGTAGTTGAAATCACAACCGAATCCATTCAGACAAGTTCAATCTTTCAGCAGTATGTAACGGAAGGTGCAGGAAGCGGTGTTATAGTTACAACGGATGGATATATTGTTACAAACAATCATGTTGTAGAGGGCGCTTCCAAGATTTCGGTAACTCTTCATAACGGCAAAGCCTATGACGCCACCATTGTAGGTACTGATTCAAAAACAGATCTGGCGGTTATAAAAATTGATGCAACAGATTTGCAGCCGGCGGTAATGGGCTCATCATCAACACTTGTTGTAGGCGAAACTGCCATTGCAGTAGGTAATCCTCTCGGATCTTTAGGCGGCACGGTTACTGACGGTATTATAAGTGCACTCAGCCGTGAAATTCAAGTGGACGATACTACAATGACTCTCCTTCAAACCAATGCTGCCATAAATCCCGGTAATTCGGGCGGCGGACTGTTTAATGCAAAGGGTGAGCTTATCGGTATTGTTTCGGCTAAATCTGCCGGTGAGGGTATTGAAGGATTGGGCTTTGCCATTCCCATTGATACAGCTAAGCCCATAATTGAACAGCTTAAAACCAATGGATATGTAACGGGCAGAGTTGATACGGGACTCAGTCTTATAGATATTTCAAATGTACAGACAGCTTTTCTTTACCGTGTAAGCCGAACCGGACTTTATGTGCAGCAAGTTACCGGTGAAAATGCCGCAAAAGCAGGATTTAAATCGGGAGACCGCATTACTGCCGTAAACGGTCAAGAAATTAACGGTATTACTGATTTTAACCTTCTGCTGGATTCGTGTAAAGTAGGCGATACGGTAAAAATAACAGTATCGAGAAATATGCATAGTTACGATCTTTCTCTTGAACTTACCGAATATGTCCCCTCCAAATAAATAAGTGACCCCAAAAACAAACAGACCTCCGAAAGGGGGTCTGTTTGTTTATAGCGAAATAAAAGCTTCAGACCGAATGGGTCCGAAGCTTTTTATATTAATAAGTATATTTATCACAGAGTTCCGAAAAGTCTGTCGCCTGCATCGCCCAGACCTGGTACTATATATCCGTTTTCATTAAGCTTTTCATCAAGTGCGCCTATGTATATATCTACATCCGGATGCTCACGCTGAAGAACTTCCACTCCCTCAGGTGCAGCTATAAGGCACATAAGTTTTATTTTGTTTGCGCCTCTTTGTTTTATAAAGCTGATTGCAGCCGCTGAGCTGCCGCCTGTTGCAAGCATGGGGTCTACAACCAGAACCTGTCTTTTGTCAATATCTGTGGGGAGTTTGCAGTAATATTCAACAGGCTGGAGTGTGTCATGGTCACGGTAAAGACCGATGTGTCCTGTCTTTGCCGCAGGGATAAGGCTCATTATCGCATCTACCATACCAAGTCCCGCTCTCAGAATCGGCACAACGGCAACCTGTTTTTCTATAAACTGTCCCGTCGTTTTTTGTATGGGCGTCTCTACTTCTTTAGGTGTAAGCTTAAGATCCTTTGTTGCTTCATATCCCATAAGAAGTGCAATTTCGTATACCAATTCACGAAAATCCTTAACACTTGTGTTTTTGTCCCGAAGCATACTAATTTTATGCTTAATAAGGGGGTGATCCATTACAAAAATTTGACTCATTTTATATATCCTTCTTTCGCATGTAAATAAAATTTAAAAAAGGTAAAAAACTTTTCAAAAAACTGTTGACACAGCGATTGACACTGTGCTATAATTATAGTCTGCTATAATATGGTGTAATATGGATATTTGTGCAATTTAATAAACACATTACAAGTTCGGAAAAAATTATAATATATATTGCGCTTTTTGTCAATATCTAAAATATTACAATACAAATGCAAAGAAAGTTTGTGCAGATTAGTTAGTGTGACATTACTGTCAGATTATAAAATGAGGTGATTTTAAAATGGTACATCCGGTTCAGCTGGGTAAGAATCAAAGAATGAGCTATTCAAAAATCAACGAAGTAATCGAAATGCCTAATCTGATTGAGGTGCAGAGGGCGTCTTACAGATGGTTTTTGGAGAGCGGTCTCAAGGAAGTGTTCCGTGACCTTTCAGACATTACTGATTTTACCGGCAGTCTGGTTCTTAAGTTCGAGGATTATTCTCTTGATCAGACTCCCAAATATTCCATTGAGGAAAGTAAAATCAGAGATGCAACATATGCAACGGCACTGAGAGTTAAGGTTCACCTCATCAACAAAGAAACAGGAGAGGTTAAAGAACAGGAAATCTTTATGGGTGATTTCCCTCTTATGACCGATCAGGGTACCTTTATTATCAACGGTGCCGAAAGAGTTATCGTAAGCCAGCTTGTGCGTGCTCCCGGTATTTATTATGCTATGCAGTATGATAAGATGGGTAAGCCCCTTTACTCTTCAACGGTTATACCGAACAGAGGTGCATGGCTTGAGTATGAAACAGATACTAACGATGTTTTCCATGTTCGTATAGACAGAACAAGAAAACTGCCCGTTACCGTTCTTATCCGTGCTCTTGGTGTAAGCTCAAATGCTGAAATCAGAGAGATGTTCGGTGACGACATCCGTCTTGAAGTTACTATGGAAAAGGATACGACTACAAAGACAGATGAAGGTATGATAGAGATTTACAAGAGATTAAGACCGGGCGAGCCGCCTACACTTGATTCGGCACGCACGCTTATTAATTCTCTGTTTTTCGATGCCCGCAGATATGACCTTGCAAATGTAGGTCGTTATAAGTACAATAAAAAGCTTGCTATCGGTGCAAGGGTTGCTTTTAAGGTAGCCGCAGAGGATATAGTATCTCCGCTTACCGGCGAAGTGCTTGTAAATGCAGGCGAAGAAATCAGCCGCGCGAAGGCAAGAGAAATTGAAGATAATGATGTAAACAGAGTTGTATTGGATGTAGAAGGTAAAAAGGTTATAGTATTCTCAAATAATATGGTTAATATTAAGAACTATACCGATATTGATTTCTCTGAGTTTTCTCATATTGATAAGGTATACTATCCGGTACTTAAAGAAATCATCGATGCAGCAGGGGACGATAAAGAGATTTTCCGTCAAATGATTGATGACAGACTTGAAGAACTTGTTCCCAAGCACATTATGGTTGAGGATATTCTTTCATCAATAAACTACCAGATAGGACTTCATTACGGAATCGGAACAACTGATGACATTGACCATCTGGGCAACAGAAGACTGCGCAGTGTGGGCGAGCTTCTTCAGAACCAGTTCAGAATCGGTCTTGCAAGAATGGAAAGAGTTGTTCGTGAAAGAATGACCATTCAGGATTTGGATGCCGTTACTCCTCAGACTCTTATTAATATTCGTCCCGTTTCGGCAGCAATTAAAGAATTTTTCGGTTCATCACAGCTTTCTCAGTTTATGGATCAGACAAATCCGCTGGCAGAGCTTACACATAAGAGA
>URVP01000019.1 GCA_900551345.1 uncultured Eubacteriales bacterium | reverse complement strand
TACCCGGTCGGTCGGTGGTTCGAGTCCACCTGCCGCCACCACTTAAGATAAATATATGCGGCCCGTTGGTCAAGCGGTTAAGACACCGCCCTTTCACGGCGGAAACACGAGTTCGATTCTCGTACGGGTCACCAAAACGGAGCAAAGTAATTTTGCTCCGTTTTTTTGCTAAAAAATTTATTTCTCTTTTAACATTAATTTTTTCGTAAGAATTCTTGATTTTTGTAGATTGTTAATTTTGAATAAATTGTAAACAACTGTACGAATCTGATGCTTTTTGCCCAAAAATCCAGTATGAAAAGTTGAGTCTATAATTTGATGATTACAATTACAGAAACAATATATTTATTATATTAAAAAACCGTACCTTTGTCTAAGGTGCGGTTTTTGTGAATTTAAAGGAAGATAATAAATATCATCGTATTTTGTAACGATTAAAAAAGTAAGTGAATCGGTTAACTGGTTAGATTCTTATTTCTTCGTCGTGGTTTGTATGTAGCCTTTTGTTAAACTAAATTTTTATTTTTGGTAGTTTTTTATATTTGAAAGTGCATCTTTGAGTTCTTTAATTACTCGCTCATCTGTCTCTTGTTCCAGACGGTGACGCAGATGGGTTGCTGTGTGATCGTTTCCTATATTGCCCAGAGACTTGGCGCTATGTGCTCGGATTTCCCAATCTTCGTTATTTATTAAAGATATTAACGCATTGGATGAATCGTCCCGACCTATTTCGCCCAATCCGTCAATTACAGCTAATCTTATGCCATGGTCTTTATCAGAAAGCATTTTTAGCAAATCCGATTCTTTTCCTTTTTTTATGTCTTTTTGAATTTTTGTTAATTTGCTCATTTTCATTTTCCTTTCTTTGATGTGTTCACAGAGTGGTTTTATTAGATTCATATATGTTTATTCCGGTTTAAAGGTTGCATTTGCATCTATGCTACACGGTATGATGCTACCTATTTTAACAAATTTTGTTAAACAGAAATCAATGTTTTCAATAAACCCCATATCATGACAATATCTTTATTGTATGCAAATAGAATTTGTAACAATATGAATCTATATATAGTATAATAATGCATTTTGCATTGAAAGTGAATTTAGAATATGTTATAATATATAAAAATATCTTATTAATAAACTTGGAGGATAGTTATGAATACCATGCAGCTTGCGTGTTTTTTAACGGTGGCGGAAACTTTAAATTTTGCGAGGGCGGCAGAACATCTAAATGTCACGCAGCCTGCGGTTACACAGCAAATTCGTTCGTTGGAAGATGAACTTAATGTTAAACTTTTTAACCGAACCACCAGAACGGTCACTCTTACCCGTGCCGGATTAATGTTTATGAGTGATGCAAAAAGCGTTCTCGAAATTTTGGAAAGGGCAAAAAGAAGAGGCAAAGATTCGTTTGAAGATCCCCGAACCCCTTTTGTAATAGGCTGTCATACGCACAATGAAATTTATGAGTTTTCCGGCGTGTTGGAAGGTATGAAAAATTGTTTTCCTAATATTTATCCTATCTTTCAGGTAATTCCATTCAGGCATTTGTATCAAAAACTGATGGAAGAAAGCGTGGATGTGGTTGTTGCTTTTCAGGAAAGCGGTTTAAAAAAATACATTCAGTACAAGGAATTGGCAAAAATTCCTGTAATTGCGGTTGCGGCAAAAAATCACTGTTTTACCGGAAAAGATGTGATCAACACCGATGACCTTAAAACAGAAAAACTTATTATTACCGAACCATGGAGATATCCGGGCACTTTGGGTAAAATACAGTATAAAGCAATGGAAGATAAGTCCGCTTTGGATGTTTATATTTGTGAATCATTGGAATCGTCTCTTGCCTTGGCGTGTGCAGGATACGGGGTTGCCATAGTCCCGGATGTTTTTTCGGTTAAAGATACTCGTCTCTCTTATATTACTATTGAGGATGCAGAACCCATATCATACGGAGCGTATTATAAAAACATGTCGAAACATCCTCAGTTAAAAGAATTTATAAATATTGCTAAAGAGTTATTTTCATCATAGTCTGTAAGAATTTCTTGTGCTTGACATAATTTTAAAAATATGCGATAATTTGTCGGATAAGCTTTTATAAATTTTATAAAGGAATGACAAAGGAGTAAGAGTATGAGCATTAGAAAAATTACAGCTGTGCTGATGGCAGCTATTA
Source organism: uncultured Eubacteriales bacterium (assembly GCA_900551345.1). Taxonomy (GTDB): domain Bacteria; phylum Bacillota; class Clostridia; order Monoglobales; family UMGS1388; genus UMGS1388. The sequence goes on along the minus strand of URVP01000019.1, from coordinate 15,032 downwards.
TGCTTTTAACAGCAAGCAATTTGAGCATGTTTTCCGCAGATGATGTATATGCAGCGGAAAATAATTCAAAAGAACTTATGGTGTTCGGCAATAAGGTGGTTCTTGCCGAATCTCCCCAGACGGTTGTCAGACTTTCCGGGGTTAACATTCCGGGCGGTGAATGGACAGGAACGCCAACTGTTGAAAAAATCGATGTTTCCTGTGTGGAAGCTATGGATAACTGGAATTGTAACATCCTTCGTCTTGCGGTGGGTGTAGAAGGCTGGTTCGGTGAATACAGCTATTCAAATGCAGCAAATTATCAAAAAGCTATTGATAGAGTAATACAAAAAGCTTCTGAAAGAGGCTGTTATGTGGTGTTGGACTTGCACCATTATAAAGGGTTTAATAATGAAAAATATATTACATTTTGGCAGCAGGCGGCAGTAAAATACAAGAATAATCCTACCGTACTCTTCGGAATTCTTAACGAACCTCATGGTATATCTTGGGATGTGTGGAGAAACGGCGGCAGCGGATATACAGGTCATCAGCAGGTTGTGGAAATGATTCGTGACCTGGGTGCAAGAAATATTATCGTTGCAGGAGGTCTTGACTGGGGCTACAGTTTAACCGGTATCACCAACGGATACGCTCTTGTGGATCAAGGCTCAAACGACAATACCGCTCTTGCGGGAAACGGAATTATTTATGATACGCATATTTATCCCTGGAAAGGCAGAACCTCCAACTGGGATAAAAGCGTAGGTGCTGCAAGAAGACTGCATCCAATTCTCGTGGGTGAATGCGGCTGGGATCCTGCAACAAACCTTAGTGTGGGCGGAAAGGTGTACCCTCCCGGAGACCCCATGTATCACGATAAATGGGTTCCCGAATTGCTTAACTGGATAGATGATGTGGAAACATACGGAAACTATGCCAACTATACGGCGTACAGTTTTCATCCGAGTTCAGCTCCGAGAATGCTTACTTCGTGGGATGGTTACACGCCTACAGATTACTGGGGTGTGTATGTTAAGGACTTTTTGGAGGACAACTTGTCTACAAGATATACGGTTCTCGGTGCTCCGTCAAAAATTGCAATCCGTTCTCCCCGTCTGTATTATCATGTGGGGGATGAGTTTGACTATGTGAATGGAAGCGTGCTTGCTTATGATGAAAAGGGCAATTTTTATGAAGTTCCCTTTTCTGACGAAGGCGTTGCTTTTTCGGGGTTTGACAGCAGCTTACCGGTGGACAGTCAGACCATCACAGTTACTTATATGGGAGCACAGACAAAGTACGAAATAAATATTACCGAAAGACAGATTATGGGGACTGATACACCTGAGCAGATAGATGATACATATCTTTCACTGGATTTTGAAGATGCGGCTCCCGACCAGAATGACCCTCTAAAATTCAATATGACCAACAAGGCAGATAATACTCCTTATGCCGTACAAACATATCAGACTATAAGCGGAACACGAAATGTGTATCGTATTATGACAAATTCAACCACATATCTTATGTCGCCGCCCAAAGCGTCTGCTCCGTATGATTTTATTATGCCGTCGACAATTTCCAAGGAGGACGGAAGGGTATATGTTGATATGCGGCTGTATCGTGCCAGCATTACTGATGACCCGGTTACACTTTCTTTGGTTGATGACAGCGACAATAAAATTTTTACGCTGAGCTTTACCTCGAACAATGCTCCGTCACTTATTGCAGATACGGAGTATACTGAAAATATTAACTATCCCATATCTTCCGGATGGAGACACATACGGGCAATAATAGACTTTGATATGAAAACATTTGAGCTGTATCAGGGCGATAGTTTTGATTCCATGACGAATTTTATATCAGGCGTTGATGTGTTCTCGTTTGAAAATACACAGGCATCCAATATTTATAGAATTACAAATTATAATATTGGTTTAATCGAGGGCGGATTGGGATTTGACGACATGAGCGTATATACCGTGCCGACAGCACCTAAATACAAATGGGATATAACGGGAATTGAGGTTGCAAATGCAGTAACAGATTATCAAACATATGATGAGCTTGACAGAGAAACGGGCAGCCTTCTCGTATCTTATGCAAACGGAATAGTGGAGGAGATTCCTCTTTCCGACCCATCTATCGAAATAACAGGTTTTGACAGTATGATTGACGGTGACCAAACGCTTACGGTAACTTATAAAAACCATACTACCACATATAATGTGTATGTTACTCACTACACTTACCTTACGGGGATAAGAGCAGAGGGCCTTAAGGAAGAATATTCCCTTAATGAAAAATTGGACAGAAGCGTAGGCGTTGTGTATTTGGACTATGCTGACAATACCAGCACTGAGCTACCTTTTTCCAACACTGGTATTACTGTAACAGGTTTTGATACCTCATCTTCAGGGCAGAAAACGCTTACTATAAAATATGGTTCGTTTTCCGACACGTTTGTTATTACAGTAGTACCGGATGTAAGATCTATAACTGTTATGGGACTTAAAGACAGCTATTCAGAAGATGAGCCCATTAATTATGAAGAAACAATGGTTATAATTAACTATATAGACAATACTACCGGAAGCATACGCCTTGATGCAGAGGGTGTTACCGTGGTAAAAAGGGCAAGCACATCTTCCAATACCGTTACGATTGTTGTAGCATATAAGAGTAAGCGTTATACCCATACGGCGACGCTTGTAGATTCCATATACGACTGGAAGCTTACTCTGGGAAGTGTTAATATATCCGGTTCTTCTCTTACATCAACAGTCACATTAAACGGAGCAGACAAATCTGCTGATATGATTGTATTTGCAAAGGATTCTTCGGGCAAGCTGCTTGCAGCAGCGGTATACCCCATCGCAGCAGGCACACAAAGCTGTGATATAAGCCTTGTGGCTGATACCGATTTAACCGGAGCAAAGCTTTACTGTGTAATGTGGGACAGTGCAAAAACCATGGACCCTGTTTCTTATATAGTCAGTAAATAAAATTAAAAATCAAAAGTATCGAAAGGGTGTGTAAAAAAGCTTTGTTTTTACACACCCTTCATTATGAAAATAAGCATCAGCCGTGGCTGGTGCTTATTTTGTTTTTATCGCTATTTATATTGTTAAATATGTGGTGACGATTACCATTTGTCATAAAATAATAAGCAGACTGCCTGAAGTAATGAGTATCAGTCCGGCAAGGGCTTTTATGCTGAGCTTTTCTTTCAGAATAAAATAAGAAAAAAGAGCCGTTACAACAATGCTCAGCTTGTCTATGGGTACAACGACGCTTGCTTTGCCGTCGCTTAAAGCCTTGTAATAGCACAGCCAGGACAGACCTGTTGTCAGTCCGGACAAGATGAGGAAAACAAAGCTCTTTTTATCGATTTGTTTTATTTCCTGCTGTTTTCCTGCTGCAAAAACCACTATCCATGCCATTATAAGTATTACCGCTGTGCGAATAGCCGTTCCCAGATTTGAATCTATGTTTTCAACGCCTATCTTTCCAAAAATAGATGTCAGGCTTGCAAATACAGCAGAGGCAAAGGCGTACAGCATCCAAGCTATGCCTGAAGAAGCCCCCGTGTTTTCGTTTTTTCTGTCCATCATAAGGTATGTGCCGCCGACAATGAGAAAAATACATAGACCTTTAAGTGTATTTATCGGTTCTCTCAGCAAAATGACAGCTAGAACAACGGTGATAACCGTGCTTGTTTTGTCAATCGCCGCTACCTTGTTTACATTGCCTTGCTGAAGCGCTTTAAAATAGCACAGCCAGGACAGACCGGCTGTTATTCCCGACAGTATAAGAAAAGCCGCTGTGTTTGCACTTATTTCATTTATTGAACGATGAGCGCCCGATACAAACACGATAAGCCAGGAGAAGATAAGTATAACAATTGTTCTTATTCCGGTTGCCAGGTTAGAATCGGTGCTTTTTATTCCTATTTTCGCAAGAACTGCGGTTATTCCGGCAAAGAAAGCTGAGCCGAAAGCAAATGCTATCCACATATGCCGCCATCATTTCCTTTTGTATTGTTTTTTAACCTGTGACCTGTTTCCCTTTTGCTAAGGAAGAGCGGCTTTTAAACCATTCTGCCGCATAACTTACATCCATTTCATGTCCGCCGTCAAAAATGTTAAGATATACTTTTGCATCTGAATCCAAATTAATTATTTCTTTATATAAGTTCAGCGAGTGGGTAAAGGGAACGATGGGGTCGTTTTTTCCGTGGTTAATTCTTATATTACCTTTTGCAATTTCTCGCATGTGAGTAATGGGAGAGCGATATGCGTATTCGCTTATGGTGGAGTCGTTGGGTGCGCCGCCACAGCATGCTTCCAGGTTAAGAGAATATTTTATTTTGTTTTTAAGACATTGATAATACCAGTCTGCAAGGTTTGTTATAGGAACCCATACATCAACAGCTTTCCACATTGCGGGTGCATATGCTGCAGTAAGCAATGCCATGTGTCCGCCGCCGCTTGCTCCAAGCAGAAAAATGTTTTGGCTGTCTATACTGTAATTTTCTTTAACATAATTTACAGCGTCTACAATATCCTGCTTCGCATATACCGAGCCGCAAGCTATGGGAGCGTTTGGATTGTCCTGTGTGTTACTGCCTCTGAATTCGGGAAGAAGCAGATTCCAGTCTTCGTTTTGTATCAAGGGTAGCAGATTATCTGTCTGGTTAAATCTGTCAAAGCTCCATGTATGAAGTCCTACCAAAAGGGGACGGTTTGCTCCGTTTGCCTTAAAGAATAATGAAGGCTGCAATGTTTCATCAATGGTGGATTTCACTTTTATCTCGGTCATTTATCCTATCTCCTTGTCTGAGTACATTTGCTTGTATCTTTCATAGTATGTGTCTGTTTTTATTATATAATTACTTGTTTCATTGTAAGGCAGGCTTATAAGGCCGCCCTTTTCTTCGATCTGATTATTTTCATACCAATTATCTACATTACCCACCCCTGCATTATATGCTGCAAGAGCAAGCTGAAGATTGTCGTCGTAATAACTCAGCAGATAATCAAGATACCACACGCCTATGGATATGTTTACCTGGGGATCGCTGAGTTTTTCTTGGCTGTAGCCTGTAAGTCCCATTTGCTGTGATGCCCATTGTGCCGTAGAGGGAGTTATCTGCATAAGCCCTACGGCGTCTTTGTGAGAAACTGCCTCAGGGTCAAAATTGCTTTCCGCTTTGATAAGAGCCATAATAAGCAGCGGGTCAATATCGTATTTTTGAGCATTGCTTGTAACTATGTCATAATATTTCAGCGGATAAAAGCAGTGATATTGCAGATAGTGATTAACCGTACAGCCTGCTGTAAGTATAATCAGAATAAGTATTAAAATTTTTATTATGCTATGTCTTTTTAATTTATAATTCAACCAATAATCCTCCTGAAAATTGCCGTCGCTTCATTTATTGCCTCATCGGTCTGTCCGTTATTATATATTATATAATCGCTGTTTTTTATATAGAATTCATCATCGGGCTGATTTTTAATCCGCCTCTGAGCTTCTTCACAGCTTATATTATCTCTTGCCGTAATACGCTCCATACGCACATTTTTGTCAGCAAGAACCGATACTATTATATCGCACAAGGGCTGAACCTGACTTCCTATAATAACCGCTCCGTCTATAATTATTCCTTTTTTATCTGTTGCTTTTATCATTTGGGTTATTTTTTCTTTTATGCAACGGTGAGAAATTTGATTTAGAATCAAAAGCTTTTCTTTATCGGAAAAGACTGCCGCTCCCAGCTTTTTTCGGTCAATCTCACCGTCATCTTTTAATATGCTGATGCCGAAAGCGTCAATAAGCTCTCTGTATGCAGGCTGTCCTTTAAGGATTACCTGCTGACCCAGTTTATCTGCATCTATATATAATATATCATCACCGGCAGATGCTCTTCCAAGGGTGCTTTTTCCGCTTCCGCTTCCGCCGGTCAGACCGATTATTATTTTATCTGGAAATAAAGACTGTTCCTTCATGTCACTTTTGGGAGCATACTTGGATTTGTCTTTGTTATTTTGCCTCATACCATGTTTCTCCTTCGCTTACTTCTGCCACAAGAGGCACACTCATCTCCCAGGCATTCTCCATCTCTGTTTTCAGAATTTTTTTTACATCGTCCGCTTCGGGTTTATATGCTTCAATAATCAGTTCATCATGCACCTGCAAAATAAGACGGGATTTAAAATTACCCTCATTAAGCCTTTTGTGCACATTAACCATTGCGATTTTTATAATATCCGCTGCCGTTCCCTGTATGGGGGCGTTCATGGCTACTCTCTCGCCGAATGCCTTAAGGTTACGGTTTTTGCCCTGAATTTCCGGAATGTATCTCCGTCTTCCCATAAGCGTTGTAACATATCCGTCCCTTTCGGCTTCTTTAACAACCTTGTCCATATATTCTTTAACGCCTGTATAGGTATTAAGATAATTTTCTATATAGCTTTTTGCCTCTTTAAGAGAAATCTTCAAATCCTGTGCCAGGCTGAACGCACCTATACCGTACACTATGCCAAAGTTAACAGCCTTTGCACGGGAACGCATCTCCTTGGTGACAAAATCCGGAAATACCCCGAAAACCTCCGCTGCCGTTTGAGTGTGTATATCCATTCCTTCTCTAAAAGCTTCAATCATTCTTTGGTCATCAGCCATGTGAGCAAGCACACGCAGTTCAATTTGAGAATAATCCGCATCAATCAAAATATAATCATCTGATCCTGCCGTAAAGGCTTTTCTAATCTCTCTTCCCAGTTCTGTTTTAACAGGTATGTTTTGCAGATTGGGCTCAGTAGAACTTATACGCCCCGTTGCAGTAACCGTTTGATTAAAACTGGAGTGTATGCGGCCGTCATCTTCTATAACCTTTATAAGTCCGTCAACATATGTGCTTTTCAGCTTGGATAGCTGACGGTAGCTTAAAATCATGGGTATAATTTCATCTTCGTTATACAGCTTTTCCAATACTTCAACACCTGTGGAATAACCGGTTTTTGTCTTTTTTACAACCGGCAAATGCATCTTTTCAAAAAGTACTTCTCCAAGTTGTTTGGGGGAATTAATGTTGAATTCACACCCCGCTCTCTCATATATGGAATCCGTAAGCTCCCTGATATGCTCATCAAGTGATTTGCCAAAGTTTTCCAGATTATCCCTGTCAACCGCAAAACCGTAAATCTGCATGTCAGCAAGCACACGCAGGAGCGGAAGTTCAATATTGTAGTACAAATCTGCCATATTATTTTTGCTCATTTCCCATGCGGAAAACTCATAAAAATCCTTTATTATTTTTGCTTTTGATACCGCTTTCCCTTCGTCTGTTTCTTCACAGTATGACTTTTTCAGATACTCTGCCGCCAATTCCGGCAAATCATATCCGCTGCGCTGGGGAGCTATCAGATATGCCGCCACTGCCGTATCATATTTTATATTGTTATACCCTATTCCCTGCTGACTTAAAAGAACAATATCATCTTTGATGTTGTGTCCTATTTTTTCTGTTTTTCCTTCAAAAAAGTCCTTCAACTCGTCAAGGCTTTTTACCTTGGCACATTTGTCCTCAAGGGCAAAAATCCAACCGTCATTTGTCTTATCCAAAGCATATGCCGCCTGCTCAGGTGCATTTTTAACAATGGACGCCGCATCAGTAATTTCAAAGCTGCATTTCTGTGCCTGGGCACTCAGATTAAGACGGGATATAAAGCCCGAAAAGTTCAGCCGAGTAAACAGTTCAAGCAGCTTTTCACTGTCATAATCCTTTTTTATGCAATTGTCAATATTTATTTCAATGGGTACATTACGGTCAATTTCTGAAAGTTTAAGACTCAAATATGCCATGTCTTTGTTTTCTGTCAGTTTCTTTGCTGCTGCCGGCTTAAGTTTATCTATATTTTCATACACTCCGTCCAAAGATTTATATTCTGAAATAAGAGAAAAAGCTGTCTTTTCGCCTATCCCCGGCACCCCCGGAATATTGTCCGACGGATCACCCATAAGCGCCTTAACATCTATAAACTCCTTGGGTGTAACGCCGTATTTTTCAAAAACAGCCTTGTCATCATATACGGTTGTGTCGTTGCCGGTAACTTTTGTAGTCACAAGCAATATTTTAGTAAGCCTGGACGCAAGCTGTAAATCGTCTTTATCGCCCGTCAGTACGCAGCATTCTATATTCTGCTGTTCGCACAGTTTTGATACCGTTCCTATAATATCGTCCGCTTCGTAACCTGCCAGTTCCAGCATGGGAATGTTCATTGCAGACAAAACTTCTTTAAGTAGGGGCATCTGCTGCACAAGCTCTTCGGGCATGCCTTTCCTTTTTGCTTTGTAGCCCTCAAACTGTTTGTGTCTGAATGTGGGAGCATGTACATCAAACGCTACGCACAGATGTGTGGGATTAAATGCATCCTGATATTTAAACAGAATGTTTAGAAAGCCGTAAACGGCATTTGTATACAGTCCTTCAGAATTTGTCAGCAGTCTTATTCCGTAAAATGCACGGTTTACTATGGAGTTGCCGTCTATTATCATAAGTTTGTTCATGTTATATTATCCTTTCAAGGGAGAGTAAACTAAGCATAAATAATCCATATGGTTATAATTTGCATTATTACATATATTTATATTGTAACAAAAATATTTTTTTTTTCAATATTAATTGACAAATTAATTTTTTTGGTGCATAATGTGTGTATATACAATTGGGAGGTTATGCAGATGAAGAAGATTATTGCAATGTTGTTGGCTATAGGTATGAGTTTTTCCATGCTTACATATATGGCTTATGCCGCTGACGGAGATGATGAGCAGGATATAGACGATATGCTTACCGAAGAAACCATTGATGATATTGAAGAAGGTTTGGCGCCTGATGGTTTCGACCCCAACGCCGCACAGATCCACAGAGATGAAGCAGTTGATTCACAATTTGAGGTTGAAGAATATGTACCCACCGAAATGACTATCGAAGAAATCAAGCAGATGTTTGGTGCGGCTGTTGCTCTTGATACGATTCAGATTTACATTAACGGCATCGGCGTATATTTCCCCGATACAAAGCCTCAGCTTGTAAATGACAGAACTCTTGTTCCCGTCAGAATAGTTGCAGAGAAGTTGGGTGCAACAGTAGACTGGGACGAAGCAGCACAGAAAGTTACTATCGTTAAAGACGACCTTACCATCGTTCTTACCATAAACAATCAGACGATATATGTAAACGGCAACGCTCAGACTCTGGATGTTCCTGCAATGGTTATTTCGGACAGAACAATGGTTCCTTTCAGATTCATATTTGAAACATTTAATATGGATGTTGACTGGTCAGAGGAAGTAGTAAACGGAGTAACTTATACATTTATAACTGCTAATTCAAAACAATAAAGGATTATTTAAAACTAAAAATCTTAAATAGTAAAAGGCTGACGCATTAAGTCAGCCTTTTTATTTTCTGTACATTAGCAGTTTTCTATATTATTGTACATTATACGAGCATTATGCAGATATATGGCAAACCGATTATGATTTTTTGCCTGCTTTTATATATTCACTGGGTGACATACCGTAACATCGCTTGAACATTTTGGAAAAATTATAAATATCCGTGTATCCTACCGAACAGGCGGCAACGGAAACACTTTTACAGTTTTCTGTTATCAACGACGCGGCAATGCTCATTCTGTAGTTGAGCAGGTATTGTTTGGGTGAAACCCCCGTTTTTTTCTTAAACAGAACAGAAAAATAGCTTCGGTCAAGGTTTAATCGGCGCGCTATCTGTTCAACCGTTATTGGGGTCATGTATTCTGAGTGTATGCAATCCAATGCTTTTTCAATATAATCTTCATCGCTTTTTTCATCACTTAGGAGCAGCGAAAATAAGTCCCATAGTCTTGCAGTGAGAAAAGCACTCCTGCCGCTTGATATTTCGCTGCACTTTTTCATGGAGTTAAATATTCCCAATGCCTGAGGGCATCGTATTGTGTCGCTTAACTGCACAGGCAGTTTTTCGTCAGATGTAAAACCGATCCATATATAGCTCCATGGCTTTTCGCCGTCTGCTTTGTAAAAGGTTTCTTCGTATGGCGGTATAACGAACATCTCCCCGGGACCTACATTGTACTGTCTGTCTGCTATTTTATAAAAACCAAATCCCGACACAACAAAATGAATAAGCCAGTGTGTCCTTACCGCCGGACCGAAATAATGGGACTTTTCACAGTTTTCATAGCCAAAAAGCATGGGGTTCAAGCCTTTATAACCTTCATTGGTAATTATTATATCATGAGTCATGGAAGATTATCTCTCCTTTTCAAACAACAAAATGACAAATACCAATAACATTATACCATTTCATTTCAGAGCATGTCAATATATCATTAAGCTGTGATGTGCATATAAAGGAGGAGATATTTATGAAGATTACTTTTATGGGTGCAGGAAGCACTGTTTTTGCCAGAAATGTTATTGGCGACTGTATGTGTGTTGATTCTCTTAAAGACAGTACATTTGCTCTTTATGACATTGATCCCGTCAGACTTGAAGAAAGTAAAACAATTCTTGAGGCTATGCGTAAAACAAAGGGCGGCTTTGGCAGAATTGAGTGCTATGCAGGGGTAGAACACAGAAAGGACGCACTGAGGGGTGCTGATTTTGTTGTTAATGCCATTCAGGTAGGCGGGTACGACCCTTGTACCATTATAGATTTTGAAGTGCCGAAAAAATATGGATTAAAGCAAACAATCGGCGATACGCTGGGTATAGGCGGAATAATGCGTGCTCTTAGAACCATTCCCGTTATGGATGATTTTGCCCGTGATATGGCAGAGGTTTGCCCCGATGCGCTGTTTTTAAATTATACAAATCCCATGGCTATGCTTACGGGGTATATGTTAAGATATACACCAATTAAAACCGTAGGCCTTTGCCACAGCGTGCAGGTGTGCTCAGAGAGCCTTTTAAATTCTCTGGGTATGTCAGACAGACTGGAGGGAAGAAGAGAGCTTATCGCAGGTATAAACCATATGGCATGGCTGCTTGAAATTAAAGATAAAAACGGCAATGACCTTTATCCCGAAATTAAATCAAAGGTTGATGAATATATTGCGGGTCCCGATAATACGGATAAAGTTCGTATGGATTACATAAGAAACTTCGGATATTACTGTACCGAGTCCAGCGAACATAACGCAGAATATAATTATTTCTATATAAAGAATAAATATCCTGAATTGATAGAAAAATTCAATATTCCTCTTGATGAATACCCCCGCCGCTGTATACATCAAATTGAATCATGGAAAAAAGAATACAGTGAACTGTTGCAAACCGGCGAAAAAGAAGATCATGTACGCAGCAGAGAGTATGCGTCATGGATTATGCAGAGTATCGTAGAGAACACTCCCTATCAAATCGGAGGAAATGTACTTAATAGCGGCGGACTTATTTCCAATCTGCCGGATGAGGCATGCGTTGAAGTTCCATGTCTTGTTAACGGCAGCGGTATTAATCCCTGTCATGTGGGGCCGCTCCCTGTGCAGTGTGCTGCAATGAATATGACAAATATTAATGTTCAGCTGCTCACAATAGAAGCGGCAAGAACACGAAAGAAAGAGCACATTTACCAAGCCGCAATGCTTGACCCCCACACAGGCAGCGAGCTTGATATTGACACAATCAAAAAGATGGTTGATGACCTTATTGAGGCTCACGGAGATTATCTGCCACAGTATAAATAGTGCGTCTTAATAATAACGGTGCAAAATATGGTTTTTGCACCGTTATATTTATGGAAAAATCTGTTTTTATGCAAGCAATTGACAAAAAATGTATCCTATGATAGAATTAGTCTAAACTAAATAAGGAGAGTGCAGACAATGAAAAAAATACTTTTAACAGTTGTTCTGGCAATGGTATTGTGCTGTTTGGGTTTAACCGCTTTTGCCGAAGAGCCGTGGACAGGCAGCGGTACCCAGGAGGATCCTTACATAATCAGCACGGTTGATGACCTTAAGGCTCTTGCTGAAAATGTAAATGCGGGAAACAAATACACAAAACAGTATTTTAAGCTAAATGACAATATCGACTTGAAGAGTGAACCCTGGACACCTATCGGAACAAACAGCAATGCATTTGAGGGATATCTTGACGGAAATGATAAAATGATAAGCAATCTGTATATAAACGGCAATTTATCTTATCAGGGTTTGTTTGGAAATATTAAGGGAACAGGTATGGCAAAGACTACTTACCCCTCTGTAAAGAATCTTGCTATTGAAAATGCGCAGGTAGTAGGCGGGTCATATGTAGGTGTTTTGTCGGGAAAAGCTTATGTATGTAAGATTGAAAATGTAAAAGTGTTAAATTCCTCTGCTGAGGGCAAATCTTATGTGGGCGGTCTTGTGGGACATGTGTATACATATTTTGAGAACTGTTCATTTGAAGGGAAGGTAGATGCAAGTACTTCTCCCAGTCAGGCAGGCGGTATCGCCGGTTCAGGTGATTGCCGTGCATATTACTGTTCCGTCAAGGGTGATATAAGCGGAGCATATTGGATAGGTGGTATTGTAGGCGGCGGACAGGAAGGCACATCATGTGTAGGCTGTTATGTTGAAGGTACCGTAAGCGCAGACCAGAGCTGGTACTGGGGCCTTGGCGGTATTGCCGGTGAGGCAGGTATGTACGCAAACTGCGTATTTAAAGATAACTATTTTAACGGTACAGTATATATGGCAGGTGAAAAGGTAAACTTTCCTATAATTGGCTCGGTAAATGCTACCAATGAAACAGCGGTACAAGTTACCGTTGAGGGCAACTCGTGGAATACGGATTTATATCCTGTGGATTTACCGGTTGTCGTAGTAGGCATGGACAGTGTGGGTTCACCAACTCCTACTGCTGATCAAACTACCGCAGGTGCAGCAAAGACTGAGATGCGTAACAATAATCTTATCTATCAGTTAAGCGACATTCCCTATGTTGATTCGGGTGATATTCAGATAGTATCTGCATCATCGCTTACAACGGAAGAAATAGCTGACGCTATAACCGAGAGCGGTAAAGTTGTTGTAGATAACGGTGACGGAACAATATCAGTATTGGCAAGCTCAATAGCTTTTAAAGAAAGTGAAAGTGTTATAGGTGAAAACAGCGATATGGGCGGCATAAGATTTATTTTTACAGCAGATATTGTAGGTTCAGATAATGTAAATAGCTTTGGAGCATATATCCTGCCCTTATCAGTTTTTAATGAGGAGGGTATTACAGGTTCGGTAAATGTGCAGTATACTAAGCAGCAGCTTACCAACGGTCAGACCTTCTCTGCTGATATAGTAAATATTCCAAGTGCTGAATTTGGAAATACCATTTATGCTATACCTTATCTTATATCAAACGATGTTGTAAAGACCTTTGATATAGCATCAAGCACTGTTCCTGCAGCAGAATAATAAAGGAGGAGAGCGAAATGAAAGAATATAAAGCACCGGAAATTAAAGAATTAAATTTGGATTTATCCGATATAATTCAGGTAAGCGGCGAGGAACCTGTAAACTATGTGTTTACAAAAACTGCGGATCATATGGGTGCATCTGCAGACTGGATGGATAACTGGAACTAATAGTTTTATAAAAAAGGAGCTGAAAAAACAGCTCCTTTTTTTGTATTCTTACAGTACATTTGTTTTGTTTGCTTTTAATCCATTTCCCTGATTGCAGTTATATAGTCCATACAGTATTCGTCATTGCCTGACAGCAGGTTTGATGCGGCAATTGCCTTTTTCATATCAGCAGACGCAGGATTTAAAATTGCTGCGTCCATACCGCAGTAGGAAAGTATATTGAGAAAACCGCTGTTTATGCAGCTTCTTTCGGGCAGCCCGAAGGATATGTTTGACAGTCCACACATAAGGTGAACTTTATCATTTTGTTCCCTGATGCCTTTTACGGTGTCTGCTACTGTTTTGGCTGATTTGTCATTTGCGGCACACGCTTCGGCAATGGCATCTATATATATTTTTTCTTCAGGTATTCCTGCTTCTTTCAGTTTTGCTGTTAACTCTATACCCTTTTCAATTCTCTCCTTAGCCGTGGCAGGAGTTCCGTCGTCTCCCATGGGCAGTCCCACGATGCCGCATCCGTATTTGACCGCTGTTGGGACAACGCTGTCAAATCTTGCGGTGAGGGTTACGGAGTTGAGGATAATATTTTTTCCCTTTGTATATTCTGCCGCAAGAGCAGCTATGTCAGGATTTGTGGTATCTATCATTATTCCGCAGTCATATTCAAATATAATGTCCAACACATATTTCATCTTTTCCCATTCAGCGCTGCCGAAGATTGCTGTGTTAAGATCCAGATATTCGCTTCCTGCTTCTATCTGATTTTCAATCAGTTTTTTTATTGAGTCCGTGTCACCGCTGTCCATAAGCTTATGGACGGATGGTATGGAACTGTTGAGTTTTTCGCTTATCAGTATCATTTTGTCTGCTCCTTTATATATTGTTTTGCTTGCTTTTTTCAAGTTTTTTTATCTGTTTTATTACCATGCATGTAAGATCTGTACGCTTTAACTGGGTCATTATCATAAATCCGTCTGCGGTATGGTAATATGATTTGATTAAATCCTCTGCATATTCAATACTTATCTGTGCTGCTTCATCACGGCTTTTTCCGTAAAATCTGTCTATAATGTTTTGAGGAATATTTACGCCCGTAACTTCATTATTTAAAAAAACAGCGTTTTTATATCCTGCCACAGGCATAATACCCACTACAATGGGTACTCCAAGCTCTTTTTTTGCCCTTGCTATGTGTTTTTCTTCGCATCGTCTGAAAATACCGGCTGGGTAACAAAATAGCTTACGCCGTTTTGCATTTTGCGGTGTGCCCTTTTAAGCTCTGCGTCGAAGTTGACTGCACCCGGATTAAGCGCTGCGCTGATGTATATTTCGTCACCTGAAAACACATCTCTGTTAAGCGCCGTAATATATCCTGCCAGCTCATGGGAGTTAAACTGATATACGC